>JAUMAI010000185.1:0-4335 GCA_032116775.1 Pirellula sp.
GGGGTACGCTCTGAGGTATTTAATCAGCTTCTTAGTGTTGTCGATTCACAAATGGAGGACTCACGAGCTCCCGCCTTACTTGACGTCGTAAAGCCGCTTTGCGAGTTTGCTGCCGGACTTCCTGATTATTCTCGGAATTCTACATCGCTGGGAACAAAGACATTGGCGATACGCGCTGCGTTGCTAAACGCTAAGGAGCCTTCTACATTAGTTTTTGAACAACTTCCAGCAGCGTGCGGTTTGCCACCCGTTTTAGTTCGCAAGAAATCGTCTTTAGACGATACGAAGAAGTACGTTCGAGAGCTCAAAAAAGGCCTCGGAGAACTTCGAAGCGCATATCCAACATTACTTATGAGCATAGAGAAAGCGATAGTCAAGGCTTTCGAGCTCTGCGTTCAACACGAGAAGTTTCGTCAAGAATTACATAGCAAGGCTGAAGATCTCGCTATTCACGTCACAGAGCCGACACTCAAAGCATTCTGTTTGCGACTGGCTGACTCTAAACTGCTTCGAGAAGCTTGGCTGGAGTCTGTGGGCAGTCTTGTTTTGGCCAAACCGCCACGGCGTTGGCATGATACGGATCTGGTTCGCTTTGAAGAGGCAATTCAGGATCTAGTGAGACGCTTTCTAGCCACCACTGCGATAACATTTCCGAAGGGAAACAAGGCTAATAAAAAGTCAATGCGAATCAGCATCCTCCTTCCGAATGGCTATGAGCACAGTTGTGTTACGGAGCTTAGCGATAGCGAGCCGTTAGAGCGATTTAGCAAGAGGATGGCTGAGCTATTTGATGAAAATCCCAATTTGGCTCTTTCGGTAGCATCGGATGCGATCCTTAAGCAACTCGAAAAGTCCAACGCACGCACAAGGACTTAGTTGCCGTGGCACATCTTAGCACGCATCAACAAGAAAAAATCATCAAATGGTTTTCCCGAGGCGGCCGTGTTGCCGCCGTCGCTGGGCCAAGACGCAGCGGATTGACGTGGTACGTTGATACTCTTGTAGGAAGAGTGGTGGCGGAATACGGAACGAGGTTGGTCACGGTTGATATTCATGAACAGAGCGACGAGCTGGAGGTGACGAAATCTGTGGCTCGGCAGTTGAGAGTGCATTCAAGCAACTCTCATGATTTTATGAGCTTAATTCAAAACGCAACAAATTGCCTTTGGTATGTAAAGAATCTTCATCGCGGAAGGCCGGAGGTTAGAAAGTGGATCCTAGGTTCGTGTTTGCGAGTTAACCAACAGACTAGAGATAGTCACAACTTTGTACTCGAAGGGGCCTGCGACTTTGATGACGCAATTTCTGATATAGAGGATCGATTCGAGCCACTTATAGGATACGTGGACTCGCAGACGCCATGGCGTACAGTCGTAGAGGTTGAGCATATTATATCGACATTGAGTTCCTCAATTTACCCTAGATCATTCGTTGTTTGGCTTGCAGACGTAACAAACGGCGACGCTGGGTTCTGCAACGAATTCTTGCTTAGGTTTCATAATACGAATCCGACAGAAATGCTCTTGAATAATGTTTATGACGCAATTGTTCGCAATGGCCGGACGGCCCGGGAGGTACGCAAGGCAGCAGAAGGCTTCCCAAGCCCAGTTATCGAGTCACTCCTAAACGGTGACGTGATACCTGGACTTTCGCCCCCACAGGGCTCAAAGGAGAGTACGCGACTCGTACTCGAAGGGCTAGCACAATACGACGAGCTGGTTGGAGGATATCGAATTCGAAGCCCAATTGTTCGCGACTCCCTCCTTGCTGAAGGCAAATGGCGTCTGCCTTCCGCAAAGGAGCGCGGCATAGCTGGTGGTAATCATCTGCTCTGGCAGATTTCTGTAGCAGAATTGCTACTCCGATCTTTAATGCATGTGCGTGCCGAGACAATGCAAAAGATTGGGGAAATGTCGGTTCCATCACCATGGAAAGGGAAAGCGACAGAGGTGAAACGCAGGCTTTTTACTCTACTCAAAAATGAGGGATTCCCGGAGGATCAGTGCAAAAAGGTACTGCAGGCGTCCACCGCAGAACTGGGCGAGGTCTTACCTGATTCATTCAATGCGGCTGTGAGGGCAAAGTCTATCCTGGAGAGTAATGGGGACTGGGATGGAAACAATCTACTCGACGGACTTACCTTCTCCGACATCGCAAATCTTGCGGCGAGCTTGGGAGTAGTCACTAACGAAGAACGAGATCGTCTTCGTTTGGTCAACGATCGACGAAATGATGCCGCTCATTTTCGTCCGGTTGGTTACGATGACGCCTGTAATTTGGAACGAATTGTTCGCGAAATCCTCCCAGCGATAAATACTCGCGCAACATCCGCCGCAAAGGATTAGACAGTGCGTACACCAGATGTTCTTTTTCAAGTTGGGCTAAAGTCAGTCGAATCGCTTTTTACACAAGCTGGATGTGGTTACTACATTCCTCCGTACCAACGACCCTATACTTGGGGAAATGAGCAAGTTGACAGACTCGCGGAAGATCTATCCAGCGGATTGCGCGGCTGGCTAGAGAGCGAGGACACAGTCACCTTCCTGGGAAGCATAATTCTCCTTAAAGACGACCTTTTCGACCAAGTAGAGCCAGCAATAAAAGAGCACCTTCCTCGTGAAGTGATGGTTGTAATAGATGGTCAACAACGGCTCAGTACCATTGCGATACTTGGTACGATTCTCCATTATGAATTAGCATCGCGCGGCAACACAATTGCAGCGGGAGATGCTCCAGATTCGCAGTGGCTTGCAATCAAAATTAAGCAAACTGAGTTTCGCCTCCGGCCGCTATTTGAATTAAATTTTGGCGTTGGAGACACTCCATTATATCCGAAGCTGATACGAGCCTATCACGACCAATGGAGCCATGATCCTGCGATCGCTTCCTATAACTCTCCAATAGGGCGTTATCTTAGCAATTATATATCACATACGAATCACCAGCAATCAGCGGAACGGTTTAACCCAAATTTCAATGGCTCAAGCGGAAGGATTGTGCATAATGTTATCCGCCGCTTTCGCAAACATCTAAGCCAAATGATTGAGGGTCAGGGAACTAACGGTGAACGGATTTTCGCGATTGAATCACACTTTCCAGAGAAAACTCAAAGGTACCTATTCCAGCAAGACATTCCCGTCGGTTTATTTGGATTTGCGCAGACAGATGCGGGTGAGGAAGTGCTCAAGCTTCTTAACCTAGTTGCACTTTGCAATTATTTCTTGACAAGGTGCTCTGTTACGTTGACTGTGCCAATGGACGATCGTTGTGCATTTGAGCTGTTTGAGCGCCTAAATACGACGGGACAGCAGTTGACGGCGTACGAAACCTTTAAGCCATTAGTTGTGAAGTCTGAAGGCTTAGGGGCATACAGGGAATCAGACTCCTACACATCGATATCTTTAGTTGATCATTTTGTTCCGGAGAGCATGCCGTTCGAAAAAAGATCTCGAGCAACAAACGATTTGTTACTTCCCTTTGCGATGGCTGAGACCGGCAATCGTTTAGCCAAGAAACTTGGGCAGCAGCGCAATTGGTTGAGGTCAACGTATGAAAGTGGGCCCGATATTATTAGCAAACGTAGATTTGTTGAAGAACTAAAGAATCTAACTTTTTTCTTAGGCGATTGCTATAGATACGGGAAGGGTGATCTAAGCGCTGCAACGCGATTTGAGACAATTGACGTAAAGGATGAGGGTGTTGCGTTACTGTGCTTAGATTATCTTAAGCGAGCAAAGAATGATATTGCATTGGGGCCGCTGTCGCGATATTACTCGGCTTACTGCCAGAATCCATCTCAGCAGTTAGCTGTCGATTTTGAAAACGCAATCAAGGGAAGCGCTGCGTTTTTCACGTTTTATAGGTGGGCTTTCGGAACATCGGGACTGCCGGATGCCTATATGCGGCTTATGCGATTGGGAGATCCTGAGTATGGATTGCGTCCGCTTGCTAGGCTTATCCCTGATTCTGAGCTTGCTAGCGGAGTTGAATTTAGTGCGTTCCTTGGCCGTTATCTTTGCAAGAAGCTCAATGGCGGCAAACATGCGTGGATCAAGCGAGTCAAGTCTCGTCCCGTTTTCTCGAACAACGCGTTAACTCAATTCGCGCTTCAGGCTGTCCTAAATCACAAGCCTCCGCTTCAACGGAAGGAAGGCAGCGATGTTCCGGAAATCGCAGGAAATCAAATGCCCAACCTGCTGTCACTTAAGGAATGGTCGAAAGGCCCCATCATTGGGCATATAGCTCCTCGTTTGCGCACAGTTGGATGGACTGAGGACCTGTATGATGGCGAAACAGTCGACCTTATTGGCACTCTTTTGCTATTGCCACCAGCAT
>JAUMAI010000186.1:0-4080 GCA_032116775.1 Pirellula sp.
GATTAGTGATCTCTCTTCCGAGAACGTCGCGATGAATGGCTAGTCGGAATTTCTCAATGGTATCACGCGAGACCCCTGGCAAATGCTCCGACAGGAACACTGGCTCCGTGAGAGCGACTTCCAGGAAGGCAGTCCCATTTCTGAGAATCTCGTTAAGGTTTAAAGGATCAACATAGTTCGCTTCTAGCTTAGCGAGGATCTCGATGTATAAATCACCAGTTTGTGTGGGCGAGAGTTTGGCTACAGAGTTTTTGTAAGTTGTATCTCGATAACGACGAGTGACATCAAAATGGATGCGAGAAATCAGTAGACGGCGACGTAGGTCGCTATCTTGTGGAAATCGCTTGCTCGCCTTTTCGTACAGATTGATCGCTTCGCTCCAACGACGATCCTGCTCCAGTTGCATACCTTGCTGGAGTACTTCCGTCGTGGCCAGTTGATCGGCTGAATCTAGACGATCTTGGGCGTAGGCAGTTGTAAACAGCCCTATTACGACGAGTAGCAGAGTGGTCGCTAAGGCAAAATGATGTTGTCGACTCCGAGTCATTCAACAGGTCTTTCCACAAACGGCAGGTGATAAAATGTGCTTTCGGCACCAGTGTTGACGGGTGTCGAAAAGCTCCCTGGAAAGAAGCAGGTAAGTGCTGTCGCACTTTGATCCCAGGGGAATATAGGTCACGATAAGTGCCCGGTCAAAGAAAGCGAAGGACGATTTTTCAGGAGTAATCGCTACCTTAAGCACCACCGGAAGTTGAGTTTTTCGATGGTACTCTTTGTTTGTAATGTGACGGTTGTAGCTGATTTTCTACTGTTACTCTCGAAAGAGACTTTGACGATTATTAGCGATTCTCGCTGCTAATCGGCATGCTTTCGCTCAAAAAGGCCAAAATATTTAGGGACTGTGATAGCCCCTGTAGCGCTAGTGCCGCAACAACCAAGCTTCGAGAATTATCTCGGTTTGGGTAAAGAAGCACTACTATCCGGTCTACTCTGGCAAGTCTCTGAAAGCTTCCAAGTCGTCTTCTTCTACTTTCCTGTGTGCTTCTTGCACGTCGAGTACCAAAGAATTGTCTAGCAAGCGAATCGCTGACGCAGTACTCGTTAAGCATCCGTTGAAATAGTACGCATCAAAAAGTAGAAAGGCAAGTTGCGTTTGCATCCTGTGAGATGAAGTGAAAATTCACAAGGATTATATGAGTTACTAGTCGGTCATTCGCTTCTTGTTATTCTCAATAGATCGATCAAAGGGTAAAGTTCGGTTATAAACAAGCTGCCTTGAGCTGTACGACAAACGGCGGTGAGAACCATAACCGGAAGGACTAGGTCCGGTACATTTAAAAAATAAAGATGAGCGGTGGGGAAGTGGTAAAAGTTCGTATATGGAATGAGTTTCTGCACGAGAAGCAGAATCCAGTGGTGCAGTCAATTTATCCTCATGGAATCCATGAGTCCTTGAAGCATGGTTTGTTAGGGTATCTCGGTGATCGTGTCGACGTTTCTACAGCGACATTGGACGAACCAGAGCACGGCCTAAGTGAAAAGGCGTTGGCAGACACGGATGTGCTGTTGTGGTGGGGGCATTTGGCACACGATCAAGTGCTGGATCAGGTAGTTGAACGCGTACAGCGTCGCGTATGGGAGGGAATGGGGTTAATTGTCTTGCACTCTGGGCATGCATCGAAAATATTCCGAGCGTTAATGGGAACTAGTTGCATGCTACGGTGGCGTGATGCTGGCGAACTTGAACGCATGTGGTTCGTCAAGCCAGGTCATCCGATTCTCGAAGGCTTGGATAGAGAGTTCATTGAGATACCGACTGCTGAAATGTATGGCGAACACTTTGATATTCCAGAGCCTGATGAGCTGCTGATGATTTCTTGGTTCCAAGGTGGTGAAGTTTTTCGCAGTGGTTGTACGTTTCATCGCGGTAAAGGCAAGATCTTCTATTTTCGGCCCGGTCACGAAACCTTTCCCATTTATCATCAAGCCGAGGTCATTCATATTCTTGGAAATGCTGTTATGTGGGCCTCACCTTGTGGTTCCGCCTATTCGAAAGAGGGAAGACATGTACCGGTACCTCTTAATAAATAATCATCGGTTCCAAAGCGTGAATGATCGAGTGCTCCATTGGCATATTGAGAATATTGACCAATGAGCTTCATGACCTGATGAATGATAGATCTGATCAGTTCTAGTCTGCAATGCGATGAAGATTATCGGCGATCGCGGATCAACCAAAGGAACAGATAAGTTTTTCCGAGAAGAGATAGGTGATTAATGTCACCCATGCGCAGATACCCAAGTCCTCAAAGGGCTATCTGGGACTGCGATGGAGCAAGCCCGAAGGACGAATAATGTTTCAGGCTGCGGAGTTGTAGCTTCAGTCTAATATAATTTTGCAGCCTTTGAGTTGGTGCTGCGACGATAGTGAATTCTCTGCGATTCTGCTGTAGTTATGCTAAAGCATCTATAGCAGCGGATCATGAGATTGCTTCATTATTGATTACCAACGAATTGTAGATGTTGGCAACCTTTTTAGACATTTGTTGGGTTGTGAAGTAAGTTTGCTGCCTGGTACGAGCGGACTGGCCCATCGCTTTCCAGCGTTGTCGGCATGAGCACAGTTCATCGATTTTTGCGGCTAAATCGCCTGCATTTCGCGCCTGAGCCAATAAGCCATCGATGCCATCTCTGACTGCTTCGGGTGTTCCTTCAACTGCCGTGGCAACGACTGGAAGTCCAGCAGCCATCGCCTCTAGAACAACCATCGGCAGTCCTTCGCCAAATAAACTTGGTAGTATCAGTGCGTCAAGCTTTTGTAATTTCGTCGGGATATCGCGTGTGAATCCACTGAAGTTGACCAGTGGTTCTAATTGCCATTTGTGGACCAGACTCTGAATCTGACTTTGATACCCACTACTTTCGAAGCTGCCAATAAATTCAACATGGATATCTCGTCTGCGATTCGAAATGATGTACAGGGCTTCAAGCAACATCTCTACACCCTTTCGAGGTCGCATCAGAGCAACCATTCCAAGTTGCCACGGTGCGATAGCTGGACGGTTTTGCCAATCTATGGCTGGTAGCGGTTCAACTCCATTGTGGATTGTGGTGACTCGTTGTGCCGCCCAACCTTTTTTCTGCATTTCCCGATTCAAAGAGTCTGACACGGTGATCAGATGATGGCAGGAGGCAAGCGCGACTCGCTCGGTCCAAGCGTTTAGATAGTTGATCCAGCGACGAGTACTATCGCGAGCCGTGGGGCTATGAACATGATAAACCCACGGGGTTCCTGTCCGTTTCGCGACCATAGCAGCGATCATGGCGGATCGTGGGGTGTGAGCGTGTAGTAGTTGGTAGTTTCCGTTGAACAGCAATTGAACGATTCGCGGAACTACAGAGAAGTCGCGGCGCGATGCCATAGGGAATTCAATGACTCGATCTGGTGGCAAGTCGCAAGTCTCGAGGAACTTTCCCGATTTAAGGCAAACAAAATCTGCCTGATAGCCAAACTCACTGAGTCGTTTACCCAGACCTTGTTGGACGCGTTCTGCGCCAGAGAAAAACTCTCCGTTGATGACATGGAGTATTTTTGAGCAAGTCAGTCGAGGTGGAATATCGGACTGCAATTCGGAGATAGATGCATGACTGGCAACAAGCGGCGTGTTTGCCGAGAAAGTTCCATGAAAATTGGCTAGTTGATCGGTCATGATCTTCGCCCCAAAAACTTAATGAGATAAAAGCAACCTGCTAGCATCGAGAGGAGGCGACCTACAGCTCGCGTTTCGTCTCAATGACGATATTTCAGGTATTTAGGGAAGCTTAGGTCTCACTCAGTGGTTGGGTGACCGATTTGTAAGCTGTTAGGGAAAGGTACGCTGATTAGTCCGTTATCCTGAGTCGGAGTATTCTGATTATTCCGATTGTAGCTGTTGGAAGATTTCTTCTAGCAACTGGCGATTGCGACGCCGAATCGTCTGGCACTGCTCTGCGATTGGGATCTGATCTTGGAAACCCAGCAAGAATTCAAGCAGTCTGAGGTCATCAGCTTCAGTGGGAAAATCATGGCGCGCCACGGTG
>JAUMAI010000187.1:0-10798 GCA_032116775.1 Pirellula sp.
ATGCCCGTAGCCAGCACCCGTTAGGTGTGCAAATCGATGGGGGCTCTTGGCAGGTAAATACCAATCTTTCGCCGTGTGGCTTCCGCTTAGTATAGACCATATCAGGGGGGCGAAGGCTAGCAGGCCACTATATTTCTGGCCCGACATATTTTGCAGCGGGCGAAACCAGAACAGCCTATGAAAGCAGCAGGGAAGCACGGCTTTTCAACTACGCCGATCCCCATAAAGCCTTCACCAAACCTCAAACCTTACCAAAAAACACCATTTTTGGACAATTGCGGAATGAGCCAGTTGCTAAACAAGTTCGAAAAGCAGTCCAGTAGCTGACCGAGTAATCCTTGCCCAGTTGAAGGGTAGCAGTTAAACTAAAGCGTACCTGAAAGGGATTTGCGGCCGCTTGCAGCCTTACCACTGCTAAAGAGCCACTTTGGTTTATCTCCAACGTAGCCCATTCCGCGCCGCAAACAGTAATTGTTTCCATCTTTAAACCGCGGTCTTCGCTATCAACTATCCAGGGTTACGATGAGTGCCATCACACGCGCGTCGAGCGACAAAGATTCTCAAGTTGGTTTTTCTACTTTGAGTGTTCACGCTGGCGAAGCTCGCCAGAAAAATGCTGACTCAATAACCGACCCAATCTGCTGCACGTCAACCTACACGTTTACCAACACGCAATCCATCATCGACTTCATCGAGCAGAAGCAACCTCGTGAGGAATATGGTCGGTACGGTAACCCAAATGAAAAAGTTGTCGAAGCGAAACTAGCGGCTTTAGACAATGCAGAAGACGCCATTGTCTATGCCAGTGGAATGGCGGCCATAGTTGGCCTGCTGATGACCAAACTCAGTGCCGGTGATGAAATCATCTTCTTCGATGAATGCTACCACCGCAGTCGCGAGTTCTGCTCAAAGCATTTAGCCCGCTTCGGCGTCGTTACCCGAACGGTCAAAACGGGCGACATGAAGGCTATGGAAGAGGCCATCAATGAAAGAACCAAATTACTGGTTAGTGAGTCTCCGACGAATCCCCATTTGACATGCATCGATCTTGAACAGTTTGTTGCCATCGGCAAAGCACACGAAGTAGAGACATTAATCGATGCCACATTGGCTACACCGTATAACGTGCGGCCAATCGATTTCGGAGTCGACTACGTTTGGCATTCTGCAACGAAATACCTCGGTGGACACAACGACTTATTGGCTGGTGTTATTTCTGGCAGTAAGGAAAAACTGGATCCGGTTCGTCACCTTCGCGGTATTTTGGGCGGCATTAATTCACCTCACAATCTTTACTTGCTTGAGCGTGGTTTGAAAACGTTTGAATTGCGAATGCAACGTCATAACGCAAATGGCTTGGCAATCGCCGAGTATCTAGAACAGCACCCACGTGTTGAGAAAGTCTATTATCCTGGATTAAGTTCACATCCAAGCCATAAAGTAGCCACACAATACATGACAGGCTTTGGAGGCTTGATAACATTCTTGGTCAAAGATGCAGATTGGCGCGAAACAGCGAATATTATTGATGCCTGCAAGATTCCTCGTATCGGACCAAGTTTGGGTGGCGTTGAATCCCTCATCGAGCAACCGATGGTGATGAGCTACTTTAATTACAAACCAGAAGACCGCGAGAAGTTTGGTATCTATGACAACATGATTCGCCTCGCTTGCGGAATTGAAAACACCGAAGATCTCATTGCCGATTTAGCACAGGCATTGGAAGTATGAAATTTCGTACCCGCGCGATCCATGTAGGTAACGAACCCGATCCACAGACCGGAGCGGTCGTCCCTCCGATTTATCTGGCCACAACTTTTATCCAACCTGGTGTTGGTGAATGGGGTGAGTTCGATTATTCGAGAAGCGGTTCTCCGACTCGCAAAAACGTGGAGACAACTGTTGCCAGTCTCGAATCGGGAAATCACGCCCTTCTTTTTGCTTCGGGGATGGCAGCAACGCACTGCGTAACGATGCTATTTAAGGAAGGCGATCACATTATCGCCAACAGAGATTTATACGGTGGAAGTTATAGGCTATTGCATCGGATCTGCGACCGTTCTGGGATTTCGGTGTCCTTAATCGACATTAGCAACCCGACTGAATTGGCTGCCGCATTTCGCCCGGAAACTCGCTTGCTCTGGATTGAAACCATCGGCAATCCATTGATGAGTATTCCCAACATCAGTCAATGCGCAGAAATAGCCCATGCTCACAATGCGTTGCTCGGGGTCGATAACACCTTTGCTTCGCCTGTACTCTGCCGTCCACTGGAACTAGGTGCCGATATCGTCATGCATTCGGCCACTAAGTATCTTGGAGGCCACAGCGATTGCTTGGTAGGAGCTTTGGTCACAAAAGATTCTGAACTACACAAAAAACTCTACTTCGTACAAAACGCTGTCGGCTCTGCCTGCGGCCCTCTAGAGGCATATCTCTTGGGACGAGGCATGAAAACATTGGACATACGAATGCGAGAGCAGTGTCGCTCTGCAACGCGTGTGGCCCATTTCTTACAGAGCCATCCGAAGGTTGAGAGAGTTCTTTATCCTGGCCTACCTGAGCATCCTGGCCATCAACTTGCTTCCCAACAGTTTGATGGAATGTTTGGGACCATGATGAGCTTTGAGGTCAAAGGAACCATTGAATCCACCAAAGCCGTTTGCAAGTCCACAAATCTTTTTGGATTAGCCGTCAGCTTGGGGGCGGTCGAATCACTCATCTGCCATCCCGCTACCATGTCTCATGCGAGCTACGCGCCGGAGGCGAGAGCCGCAGCCGGAATATCCGATCGACTCATTCGCCTATCCATAGGTCTGGAGGATGTCGATGACCTAATTGAAGACCTATCTCTAGCTCTAGAAAAAGCTTAACCGGTCTATCGATTGCAACAGACCGGATTAAGCGGTTATGGGTAAGCTGTTTACACGGCGATCACTAGCGATTGTACTCGATACCGAAGTTAACACCGTGAGAGATCAGAGTTGTATCTGACTCGACATCCTGCAGAGATGAGCGAGGTAGAGCATAGACGATCTTGGGGCTCGCTCGTGAAATTTCTCCCATAACCACGCCTGTGTAGCCGACTTTGAATCCCAAGGAACGGCTTATCTTTAACACCATATCAGCCCGCAATTCACCAGCGGGTGAAAATGCATCATTCCCAAAACCATCTAGAAATGACTCGGCAGTTAGTGCAGATGGACCGTTCGGAGCGCCAACAGTCACGATATTGGTTCCGGTAGATCCTCTAAGGTCGTTATCTTGTCGATTGTAGGCAGCCAAGAAACGGCCATCAACCGAAAAGCCAATCGCCTTGGCACGCTTCGACCAACGCAACCCGACTTGCGGACCAATCAGATTGTTGTCGCTCTCTGCGTTCCAAAAACTCTGATCAAGAAATCCACCGTTGGCAGTGATATTGTAAATGTCTCGCACTTTCATGTATCGAACACCGTAATAGTAGTCGATTTCATGATTCCAAGAATAACCAGGCAGACGTACTAACCGATTGAGCTCAAAATTGGCTATTGTCAGCTTGTTCGATGAGGTTACGGTAGCAAAAGTTTGGTTCCAGATTAATGCGTCGTTGCCATCTATTGGTGCAGGAATATCAGGCCTACCGTCTAAGGTTGGAATAAATCCAGCTGGCGGACCTGGATCAAAATACCCAATATCTTCACCACTTCGTCCATAAATGTCGTTGCCATTCAAGTCATCGTCGAAACCATCTCCGTTGCTATCGACGAATCCACTCATCAGTAGAGATGGGTCGCTTGGAATAAAAGAAACACCCTGAGCGGTATACTCTTGAACTTGCTTGACATTCCAGAGACTTGCGTACCAACCACAATCGCCCTTGATATTTCCGAACTCTAATCTCTGGCCCCATGCCGCGTCGTTGGCTAGCCATGATGAATCAAGCGAGTTCTCAAATTGATACGAAATACCGTTAACGGTGACCACACGCTCGGATGCTACGTCACCGAAAGTTGCTGCGGTTGGTTTATTAACAAAGAATGACAGAGCCTCTAGTGATACAAAACAACCAGAGTTTGCTGGGCCCTCACACCACGGCAGTCCATTGCAACTGTAATCAATTTGGCTACCAACAATAGGTCCGTTATAAACCGGTTCCGGGTAGCTCGCCACTTTCGTTTTTAGCTCTGAAGTTTCTGAGACGCTAGCCGCCTCAGTTGCTTCTGCGGTCGATACGTCATCACTTGCTGGAAATGATGCCAATCGGGTTGGAAATGCATTTGGTGCCTGCAGGCTGCGATTATTCGCAACAGCAGGAACGGCTGCTGTTTGATCCGATAATGAGTATCCTGTGGAAGCGGGCAAGGCCGGCGGTGATGTTGTGCCAACCGGTATCTGGTAGTGCCCGCCGATTGCACCGCTGCTCGTACCTGCCCCAACATTTTGCGGCACATGCACGGCGGCGGTCGCTATTTCGCTTGGCCTAGCAACGACTGGCTGCTGGTATCCAGGAAAAGCTTGGCCCTGTGCGGGTATTGGTTGCTGATAACCTGGTACCTGGACCGGAGCTTGTGCTGCAACTAACGAAGGAATGCCAGCGGCAATCAGCAAACTCTTTATGATTGTGCGAGTTCCAAACCGCAACTGCATGACCCACCATCCTTGGCGAAGTGTACTACTGGTGGGAGCTGACCATATCCTGGCCGTCGTCCCGAACCTTGTTCCATGGTCATCCATGCCTCCTGCCGGTGACCCAAGGGCTATTGCCGCCCTCTCCTTCGGTATCGACATGCTACCAAGCGAATGTTTGGTAGAGTAGGGATTCTCTGCACATCCGTTACAATCGCTATCCGTCAACAAACAGCCGTTCTGCAACTCAACTGACGGCCGTCACAATCTCGCCAGGCCACCCAAACTACCAGAAAGTGCTTATAAATTCTGCGAAGCCGCAACTGCGAGCTGATCACACCTCTCATTTTCCGGATGACCACTATGCCCTCGAACGTGGTGGTACCGCATCTGGTGCTTCTGCACTAATTCATCGAGCTGCTTCCACAACTCAACATTCTTAACGGGCTCAGTCCCGCTGCTAGTCTTTCGTCTCCAGCCTTTTTTCTTCCAACCTTCCATCCAAGTACTCAACCCCTGCAGCACATAGGAGCTATCCGACTAGAGCTCGACTAGGCAAGGTCGCTTCAACGCTTTGAGTCCTTCAATAACGGCAATCAATTCCATCTGATTGTTGGTCGTGTCGCGTTGTCCACCGGACTCGATTCTCTCTTTTTTGGTAACTTTATCTCTCAGGATAAAAGCCCACCCCCCGGGCCCAGGATTACCGCTACACGCACCGTCCGTATAAAGTTCAACATGACTCAGTTTCGCTCCATCATGAACCATGGATCGTAGTATCCCAATCAAGTAGTTGCGTTGAGTAAGGGTAAAATCCCTCTCCACTTTTCTGTCCCAGTTTACCCGCGGAAACCCATTTCTCCAGGAACCCAATCAGTGGTTCCGCTGGCATGGGCTGAGTGAATCGTCCGTTCTGTAGAACTTGTTGAATAACATCTAAACCGATTTGATCCATGATCCAGAACGGCCCACGCTGCATACCACTGAGTTGGATCCAACGCTCATCTATTTCTTTGGGCTCAGCGACTCCCTGCTCCGCCAACTCCATCGCCGCCTTGAGCAGAGCCTGCAGTAGCCAATTAAAAACGTAACCTGGATGTTCACGTTGACACACCAGCGGCTTTTGACCGATGCGATTCGAAAGCTCCACGAGTCTCGCCACAATATCCAGATCCGTCCCTGGCCAAGGCATTATGTCGACCGCTGCAGATAAAAATACGGGCACGTGAAAATGATAATGCACAAATCGTTCAGGAAATTTCACTGCCCCTTGAAACATCGATGGAGTGAAATAAGAACTATTGGAAGCGATAATTGTATCTTTCGAAAACGTCTCGCTCATTTCCTTCAAGACTCGTTTCTTGAGAGACGCTTGTTCAGGCACACATTCAATAACTAATTGCGGGACTACATCCAGTTCGTCCAATCGCTTTACCAGCTTCAGATTCTGTCGCGAGGAAACTGCCTTATTCTCCGTCCATACCTGGCGCTGGACCAAACGCTGAGCTTGTTCGTTGGCCCAAGCCATCGCCTGCTCAGCCATCTCTTGATACCGATCGAACAGCCATGTGCGACAACCGTAGGCAGCCAACTGCATCGCGATTTGGCGTCCAACCCACCCCGCTCCCACAATCACCACCTGATTGATTTGTCTCTCAAAAGCAGCCACAACCACCCCTATCAGGTTCCCACTTTAATTCCCTCAATCACACCACCCACACCTACCGTCTATCGACTCACAAAACGCAAGGAAAAGCTAAGTCGCTCGGCATCCAATACCGCCTGCGGCTTGCCAGCCAAAACGTCCCAGGTACTGGCCCCAAACGCCTGTGTTTCAAGATCTTAGTGATACCAAGTATGCCCATCTTGTGCCATCGCCCTGGCTGCGAGCGGAGTAACTTTAGCGATATAATCCTCAGCAAAGTACTTTAAAAAACTTATACTAGACCGCCCCTTTACCTCTTAAAAATATGCATCGAAGGGAGTTGATGAATGTCGAGATTATCATCTTCATCAGCCAGAAGACTTCTAAGTTTTAGCGCAGCTTTTTCGCTGCTGTTCTGCTTTCTACTCCCCATCTCCTCACTCCACGGCGATTCTTACACGTGCGCTACCGCGAACCTGGAGAAAGTTGTTGTTACCGCTTTCGAACAAACGCATGATGGCTACAGTGTGGATGAAGTGCTACTACATAACCAGCGTCGTCAGCGTTTCATCGAATCATGCCGGAAGCAGGACTGCCAAGAAAATCAGAAGAAGCTCTTTACAACCTTAATGGGCCTACGAAAAGCAGGACGTGTCCAAACCAATACCTCCAAGAGAGGTGAGCCTGTTCCAGAAGAACTTGATACCGCCGCCGAGATCGCTGCGCGAAGAATGTCAGATGAATACCAGGTTCACATGGATCAAATCCTTTGTGATCCTGACTTGTTACAGAAGTTTGATACTCACGCGTCTAAACTTGCGCCGGATGTCGATTCTTACCTCCTCAGAAAAGCAGCCGTCAGGCTCAGAAAGAGACGACAACTACAGCCTGAACTCACGCTTCAAGCGACCGATTGGCAAGTTGATATCCAAGAGTTCTCCTTACCGGAACTTGCCTCGAATTCCGCAGCGATTCCAACGAGACCCGGTATATATATCTTTCGCGATCCAACCGGCTATCTATATATCGGCCAAAGCCACAATCTGAGAGAACGCCTTACCCATCACGTTAAAGACTCCGATCGCGAACGGCTCAAAGCATTTTTTGATTCGCAAGGCCAGGAATTAATAACAGTCGAACTGCACTTATTCCGTCCAGGTTCACCCGGTGAAACGTTGAAACAACGTCGTGCCTACGAGAGTGAATTGATTCGTTCACGTCAGCCACGTTTGAACATCAAATCATAAAATACCGCAGCGTCAGCCTAGGGACTGAACGCTGCGGCGGAGCGTTGTTCTCTTAGCGTGCTTCTGGACGCATCACCAAAGCACCAAGCGGTGGAAGCTTGACATTAAGGGAGAATGGTCGTCCGTGGTACGGAATCGCTTCCGCTTGAACGCCGGGGAAATTACCGACGTTTGTACCACCGTAGTACGATGAATCGCTATTGAGTACCTCGCGGTAAAATGCATCCTGGGGTACACCGACTCGGTACTCGCGAACCACTGGCGTAAAGTTGCAACAAACCAGCAGGTAATCGCTGCGGTCATCGGCATAACGTAAATACGCCAAGCTGCCGTCTTCTCGACTTAAACAATCCACCCACTCGAAACCGTCATTGCTGAAGTCGATTGCATGTAAAGACTTTTCTCGTACCAAGAGGCGATTTAAGTCACCCAGCAATCTTTGCATTCCGGAGTGATTGTCCCACTTCAAAAGATCCCACTGAATCTCGGCATCGTAGTTCCATTCATGCCACTGCGCTAATTCGCTACCCATAAAGAGAAGCTTTTTACCTGGATGGGTCCACATGTACGTGTACAACAATCGCAAGTTAGCAAATTTTTGCCATAGATCGCCCGCCATCTGCGCGACCAAAGCTCCCTTACCATGCACGACTTCATCATGCGACAGTGGTAGGGTGAAATTCTCGGTAAATGCATAGATCAAACTGAAGGTCAATTGATCATGGTGATACTTGCGATGGATGGGATCATTCCGCATGTATCGCAAGGTATCGTTCATCCAGCCCATGTTCCATTTTAATGAGAAGCCGAGTCCGCCTGTTTCTACTGGCCGACTAACGCCAGGCCAAGCAGTCGATTCTTCTGCGATGGTCAATACACCAGGATACTGAGCATGTGCTTGCGTATTGAATTCTCGCAACAAATGGATCGCATCCAAATTCTCGCGACCACCTTGGGCATTGGGGACCCATTCTCCCTGCTTGCGACTGTAATCGAGGTACAACATCGACGCGACAGCATCGACTCGTAAACCATCGATATGATATTCGTCGAACCAGAACAAGGCATTGGCAATGAGGAAGTTGCGTACTTCATTGCGTCCATAATTGAAAATCATGGTTCCCCAATCAGGATGCTCACCCTGCCGAGGATCTTCATGTTCGTAAAGCGCTGATCCATCGAATCGTCGCAATCCATGTCCATCTTTTGGAAAGTGGGCGGGCACCCAATCGATCAGCACTCCAATACCATTTTGGTGGCAGTAGTTCACCAGGTATTTAAAGTCTTCCGGCGTACCATAGCGGCTTGTGATACTGTAATAGCCTACGGTCTGGTATCCCCAGCTTCCGGTGAATGGATGTTCGCTCACCGGCATCAGCTCGATGTGTGTAAAGCCCATCTGCCGACAATAATCGACCAGCTGATGTGCGATCTCACGGTAGTTCATCCATCCATGTATGCCGCGTGAATCGCGACGCCAGCTTCCCAAATGAACTTCGTAAATTGAAATTGGCTTTTTCAGCTGATTCTCTTCCGCACGCCGGGTCAACCATTCTTGATCACTCCAGGTATACGTCGAGAGTTCCGTGATTACGGACGCGGTTCTGGGTGGTAGTTCGGCATAGAAGCCGAATGGATCGCTCTTGTCAACCGTCTGGCCATCCAAGGTTCGGATGCGGAATTTGTATTTCTGCCCAACCTTCGCCAGAGGCACAAATAATTCCCAAACACCCGATGGACTTTGCTTGCGCATCGCATGTTGACGGCCATCCCAGTGATTGAAATCGCCTACGACTTGGATCGACTGAGCGTTCGGTGCCCACACTGCAAAATTAACGCCAACTTCACCATTAACGGTTCGGCAGTGCGCACCCAGCCGGCGATAGATGTTCCAATTACGCCCCTCACCAAAGAGATAACGATCGAAGTCCGTCATCAAAGGAGCAATGGCATACGGATCCTGCATCTCTGTCACATCACCTCGTTCATTGGCTACTCGAAGAACATATTGACTATCCAAGCCACTTCCTTCCACAGGTCCCGCCATAGGACAGATCGCTTCGTAAAAGCCAGCTGGATGAATCTTTCGCATCGGACGTACAGCGCGATGTTGCTTATCGACAACCCAAACCTGTTGCGATCCAGGCAGGTAAGCGCGAACGGCAACAGCCTCTCGCCCTTCATGCTCTATCCGATGGGGTCCCAACAATTCAGCAGGATTCTCATGAGTTCCCTCGATAACCCGACGGATTCCATGAAGCGGTACCTGTGTGCGCACGTCAAACTCCGTTTCTATTGAAATGTTATATGCTAAAGGGTGTTAAATTCGTAAGTAGGGCAAGGATTAAGTCGTGGCTAATTCCCAGGCATTGGTTCGCCTACCGGTCAGCCATTGGCCAAAATCGCGAATAGAGTCAAAGCATCGATCCGAAACACTTTTGGCCGATTCATGCGACCGATACCCATGATTTTGCAACATTCGGTCGCTTGAAATTTCCAACTCTTCTTCCTCGTAGGAATGGCCCCCCATTTCTGGCGCCATTCGACACATGACATCATGAAATTCCAAGGCATGGTTTACCCGACGCCACAAGTCAGCGTTCCGCACAGGACGCCCAGCCCCAAAATGTTCCCACCGATAGTCGTTATCCTGCCATTCGGAGAGACCAAATCTAAGGCCACGACTTACGTAGCGACTGGTTGTCAGCATGGTCACCCGACTCGGTTGTTCCAATGCTTCCAAACCACGTACCAACGCTAAAAGCGCCAGCCGATCAGGACTTACGTTGGCCTCGCCATCAGTCGCCTCCAGACGCTCTTCGCTGTCTAGCGACTCAAGAACGAAATGCCACTTACTGGCACCCCGGGATGGTTCGATACTACCACTGACAAGTGGCGGAAGAGGGCTCGTTACTATCCCGCAGTAAAGTAGGTAATGCGGTTTGCCAGCGACCATGGTGAGGATTTCCGCAGCTAGGAAGTTCTGTCCAAATCTGCGCCATCCATGGCCCAACCAGCCGGAATTTGATCATCGCGATTTCTCGTCAATGAACCTATTCCCCTTGCCTGCTCCTCGTATCGTGCAGCGGCACCTATCAACTTGACCCCGCAGAAGGCGAGAAAATGATTTCTTTAGTAAAGCCCTTCCTGTCGCACCGACCAGAGCAGTTATTCCGACTACAACAGCTAGCTCCTTACGATACGCTCCCCTCGCCCCTGCGTTTTTGCGGAGCAAAACATGCCTAGCGAGGGCGATACGGAGCTGGAACGCGAGAGGCGAGAGGCGAGGAGCGAGGAG
>JAUMAI010000188.1:0-5735 GCA_032116775.1 Pirellula sp.
TTCCACCCTTCGATCCGCCGTCAGAACAACCACCGTATATTCCACCGGAGAGTTCTGGAGGCGACGATGAAGGATCCTCAAGCGAAGACCCGGGCCCACGTCCACCATGGTGGCCCGAGGATTGGCCGTGGCCGCCTCCACCGGACGAGCCTGTGGTTATTGAAGCGCCTCCGCCACTGCCCAGCATCATTTGGCCGCGGCTCCCACCAGATCATCCTTATCACCTCCCACCAGGTTATCACTATCCCGATAACCTGCCCGAAGGCCATCCGGGCCACTATTACCCAGGCATGCCACCGTATCCTGTGATTGCCCCGTGATGTTGGATGCTTGCGAAACGCATATTCGCTGGCATTACTCTCGTTAGAAATAACGAGAGCAGGATCGGAACAGGACGTTACGTTTCGATCGTTGTGATGACGGCTTGGCAAGCCATCGTTGCCAACCAGCGTAAGCTGTTAGGTGAGGAAGTATCTCCGAAGCTGCTCAACATCGATCTGCAACCGTACCAGATAGTTCAGGATTGCGAGTGATCTAACATTCTCAATATCGTTGGCTTCAGTGAGTCCGTGTTCAACGTGATCAGTGCGTTCCTTGCCGACAACAGCCAGCGATTCGTTGCTGAAGTTCAAGCGATTGAACTGTAAACGCGAGTTGGGCAATGGTCCGACTGCTGCATACTTGAAACTCAACACTCGCGTTGCGCGTTTCCGGCTCTCGGGTGTTGACATTGCTGGCATAATTTTAACAAACGCCGGCATGCATTTATCCCGGCTAGTGTCTACGATGAGGACAATGTGAAATGCTACTCAATTCGTTTCCAGTCGGCATCCTTAAGCGGTGAACAAGTAAGTTCGTCAATTCGTAATATTGCATCCAAAGCCGCAAGTGCAATTTCGACGGGATATTGACCGCGAACTTGGATAAATTTCCCAAATTCTTTTCGCAAGCTGTCCGACGCGGATCCAGGGACACTTACAATCTCGCCAAATCGATCTGCTAGTCTTTCGACGGCCCATGGAACCTCACGGAGAATTTCATCTATCTTTTCATTTGTCCAGATACATAGCTCCTCCTTCACAGGCATTTGGCGTAGCAGCAACATTAAGTCGTTGATAGATGGAGACGGGCTCGAAATGATGGAATTACACAATCGAATTGAAACTTCAGACAGTACGTCAGCGTTTTGGTTACGGTTGAAACGGCTCACTATTGAAGACGAAAGACACGCAGCCAGCTTGTCTGCATCTTGAGATTTTATTGAAAGTAGTCCTTCCAATAATCGCTCATTTTGTCCGTTTCGAAACGCGCTAACGTCTGGCGAGCCGAGTCGCTTCCAGAAGTCCAGGAGATACTCGGCATCAATGCCGTCTGCAAGTGCACAAAACGCTACAAAAATGCCAGCCCACGATTCCGGAACGGCTAACCCGGAACTCTTTTCAATCACTTCCATTGCCTGGTCTAATGACGTTCGTAGGCTTGTGGTGTGAAACATCCATCTTAATGCCCCTGCATCAGATGAAACGAATTGGACGCCTTTACGCTTCAACACATCAATCACGAGAAGGCAAAGCTTGTGTAAGTCAAAGTCAATTTGATTCGAAAAATGAACTAAACGAAATGGGGAGCTATTCGTCCGCAAAGAAGCGAACTCGAATAGCCCAGTAAATGTACTATACAAATCGTCAAGGTTTATACCGCTAACGATGCCGTGCAATTCTTTCCAAACTGAAGGGTGAAAAAACAGAACCACGAATCCATTATCGCTTCCAAATCCAACCTGCCAGTTGTTCTCATTCTCCTGAAGCTTTGATGAACATCTCTTCCTAAACTCGATCCATTCTTGAGTTGAACTAAACTCATCCGGCCCTGGGCCTAATTGTCTTCGACTAGATACTTCGGAATCGTCTAGTATCCTGCAATTGGCCTGTTCACGTTTTGCGATATCGAATTTTGAAGGGTCGATTGGGTCTTTTATCGCGTTGATAAGTGCAATTAGATATGGGGCCAACGTTGAACTCGTTGACTCCTTCAAGTTTCTCTCAATTTCGTCAGTATTGATTGAAGTACGGTCTTCCATAAAAGGCGGCAGCATAACGCCGACTGGTCCAAATTGGAATAATCGCCTGCTTCCCAGCAGAAATTCCGCGAGTTGATTTATCCACTTCTTCTTGAACTTGACTCCTGCGTTCCACAGAAGGCCATTCATGTCTTTAAATGCGAGATCAATAACGCGAGAATCATTCAAGCCCCGCCAATACTGAAAGGCAAGTTCGTCATGATGTGAACGTCGATGAAATCTATAGTCTTGAAGCAGGTTACTTAGGTCTTGGTTCGATGCCGATGAGACGTCAATCTCAAACGCATTATTCAGGCATATGGAAAGTACAGTCTTGCACAATCGAGAGTCCTGCATTAGCTCATTCAAGAGTTCTTGGACTTCCGTGCGATAGCGTTTTCCGCCAAGCTTTACAAGTAGGTCAAGCTCCACGTAGAGATTCTGTAAATCAAATTTTGAAATATCCCCAATCACTCTCTTGGTTGTAAGATACGCGTCATTTTGAGCAAATGCTGACAGCAGCTCCGCAAACTCCTCTCTTCCTTTCCATGTCCAACGGGTTTCGCTCTGTAGCAAATTCCGAAACGCGCGCTGAATGTACTCATTGCGAGGTCGCTCGAATTCGGGGAGTACACGCAAGAGAGCTCGTCGTCTCCTCGAATACTCAACAACATTTTCGAAATCGCGAAAATCGACTCCTGCTCCATCGGCCTCCGATATCCAATTGCGCTGTTGGGCAGCACTCTGAAACGCCGTGTAGAACTGCAACACGTTTCCCCAAATATGTCGTCGCGCAACTAGGCTTGCATACAACTGATCAGGTGCCGCTGACTCGTGACGGGCGAGGTAGGAAGCGGCGAAATACTCACGAAATGGTTGGATAACAAAGTCTACGTTTTCTTGATCTTCCCCCTTGCCTGCAAGGAGACAAAGTCGATCTTTTGCAAGAGTTACAATACTTTGGACTATTTCAGATATTGTTCTGGTCCCTAGATCACTTGGCCCAAAGTCTTCAATCACCTTTCGAATACATTGCTCGAACTCCTCACCACCTAGAGTTTGCACCTGATTCAGACTTTGCATTCGACGGATTAATTCGAAGCCGACAAGCTCATGCAATCGCTTCAGCTCTTCTCCATAATCGCGAACAGTTTCTTTTGTTTGTTCTCGTGCAAAGATAACGTCGACGTATTTTTCATATAACTTGTGTCTGGCATGTGGGATCGCATGCTTCTGTCGAACAATTGTGAGCATTACAGTCGCTTGAAGAAGTGTCACAGCCATCTGCTGAACTGCTTTAGACTCCATTCCAGCAACTATACGTCGCCGGGCATCATTTTTTTCATCGAGGTTCGGGATTCGTTCATCGAGCCAGCGCTCAGTGTAGTCATCGAAGTCTGCGCGGGAGAGATCCATGACCTGCCATTCGACAGGTGAAAAGAGGTCAAATTCACCTCGGTATCCCTGAGGACGCGAGGATAAAAGCAGTTGAATATCACAGTGTTCGCCTTCGCAACGATCTAGAAAACGCGTTAGTTCTGCAAAAATCATTTGGCGAGCAGACGGATTTGGCACTTCATCCAGCCCATCTAGTATCAAAAGAATCGGGTTCTCTGAGGCAATCGCAAAAACATCGTCTACAGAAAAGCTCGTAGACGAAGCAGCCCTTGCAATACCCTCGGCGATGTAGGATGCGAGAAAGATGTTTTCACCACGAACTTTGTCGTCAACAATCCACTGCGCGTACCTTCGAAGTTCAACACGAATCGGAAATCGAATGCGGTTGTGTGAATCAAGCGATTCACTACCGCTTTTAGTAAGCTTCAGGCGCTGTTCAAGTTGCTTGGCCAGATTAGGTTCCACAAGCCGAGCGGCGTTGTAGAGTGTGAGAAATTGAGTAATTGTGCTTTTTCCAACTCCAGGCCCTCCCTTAAGCAACATCGATTTGCAGTCTGCTCTCAAGAAAGCGAAGGAAGCTGGGATTTTGTCGATTGCTACTGGAGACGTTCCGTCTTCGAAATGCGATTGTTCCGCTTTCTCGGCAATGAAGTCGATGAACCGACGCGACTCATCACCCAGGGATTCTTGAACGAGCTTCAAGTCGAGGTCAACGTAAACTTTATCGAGCTGCAGACTGGATTCATCACCGGCTTCCTCTGCACGCGCACGTCGTTCGGCCCGAACAATCGACCTAAGATAAGTCCGCATTGCTGCAACACGTAAGCTCTCTCCCCGACCAAGGTTTTTGATAAGTGCGCGCAGAACGTCACCAGGCAAAATGTCGTCGAGATAAGTCGTTCTTGTATCGGGATCCGCGTCGAGCATTCTGGATAGGTCTACCGCATCCCAGACTTCAATTTCCGGCACGCGATCTCGCCATTTTGCAACTACCTGATTGACTTTGTCCCGCGTTCCAACATGCCTGACACCACTAAAGGGGACATTCGTAATAAGCACATACTTATCACATGGCACCTTGTATTTCGTAATGAGTTTCGTTAACTCCGAATTTAGCTCAGACTCCACGTCTGCTCGCGCGCCACTCCAACCGCGTAATCCGATATCGTGGTACTTCGCCTGAAAGACCCATTGCTTCGGAATCTCCTTAGATGAATTGCCTAGACGAGTGTATAGCGGATGCGAAGTGGGCTGGAGCCAAGTTGCCTCTCGTGCGCCATCTTTCCCCTCGCCAAACTGAATCAATTCACCTCCAGTTCGCAAAAGCTTTTCCAGAAGTGCCTGTGCTAAAGTCTCAAATCGGGCAGAGCCAAGTCTTTCAAAGTTGTATTTTGACATTTTAAAGTAGCGAGCCGGGGACAGAGTAAGTGTTTGTCAAACGCAAATAGGAATCAGCAATTTTCGCAACGAAAATCGCCAGATGATGTTGGTTCGTAAAAGACCTCCAATGGCCCTAAGTCGTTTCAAGACAAAGACTACTGGTTCTAAAAAGCGTGAGCCATTGCTGCGTAGAAACAACAGCCGAGCCTACGCGTTTGGCCTGTCCTACGTTGCGAATGACAAAATAAGCAGCATCACGAGTTGTTCTTGGGGGCCTTCAACCCTAGCAGACAACCGCTATCGCACATGTTATACTCTCCCCACCGCAGGGCGTCAGCCCCGGGGACGAGTTCGGACTAAAACCGCCCAGTTTTTTAGGAGACTGGAGTATGACCAAGACAAAAGACGATTTCGGCGTCCGTGTTAAGGAACTGCGTGAACAGTTGCACCTCACCCAAGAAGCGATGGCAGAGACCCTGGGCGTGAGCTTCGCGACTGTGAATCGCTGGGAAAACGGATGGACAGCGCCATCACAGCTTGCGTTAAAACAAATTGATAGATTGTGCAAAAAGCACAGAATCGATTTTGGTTCAAAACAGGATACTCTTTCTCGGCCATCACACTAATTGCCAACTACTCATCTTCAAAGTCGTCCAAGAACTCCGACGCAGGCTTTACCCCAGAGACCAGTAGGAAATCTCTTGCTCGAGTACATGCCACATAAAGAAGCTGACGTTCCGTTGCATAGACTTCCTGTAAATCGGCGTCATCGCCAACGCTTTCAATTCGGGATTGAAGCGGAATAATTTCGTCGTCACAGGCCATCACCACAACGGCACGATACTCAAGACCTTTGGCCAAATGCATTGTTGCAACAGTAATCGCGTTTTGTTCCTTT
>JAUMAI010000189.1:0-21536 GCA_032116775.1 Pirellula sp.
GTGGCAAGTGCTGCAAATCTTTAAGCAGTTGCATTTCCATATCACTTGCACCCTAAACAAACATTCCCAGCCGTTGATGGAATAACGGTCGTTTAAAAAACAGCGGACCACTCGGCCCTTACTTAGCTATGGACTTTTTCTTACGTTGCGACTGGGCATACTTCTAAACAAATCGTTTGAACGCCGTCATCGAGAAGGGGAACTAAAGCAGGCCCTTCATGATTGAACATCCGTGCGCCATCATCTCATCTTGTCATGCCAATAAACAAATGAGCCGACAACAAACATGCAATCACTTGCCAATCCGACATTAGGCGTGGTCGGTAGTATAGACGGAAACTCGCGGACTGGGGACATCAAATAAACAGCTGAGCTTCTCAACTCAGCCAAGCTTGTAAACTCGGCAAGCATGGCGAATTCCCAATGAACCCTAGCTGTTTTAGGCTTTCAGTTTGGCGAGGGCCGGCGGCAAGTATTGAACCAAGTCGGTTGCCAATACCGATACTCCACCGATGGCTTGATGAGCCATATCGCCGGCAACCCCGTGCCAATAAACGGCTAAGACGGAAGCAGGGAAGGGGGGAAGGCCTTGGCCGAGCAGCGCTGCAATGACGCCCGTCAAAACGTCACCACTTCCTCCGGCAGCCATCGCTGGATTACCACTCCGATTTTCATAGTGCCAAGTGCCATCGGTCACCCAGGTTCGATGACCTTTTAGTACCACCACGCCCCCGATGCGTTTGGCGAGTGCCACAGCCGCTTGGCGTTGACCATCGCGGTCGGAACTTGCTACGCCAGTTAGACGTTGCATTTCGCCAGGATGTGGCGTCAAGATGCGCGGGGCAGGGGAGGGGAGGAGGGACCAATCGCTGGTGGCCGATAGGTTATTGAGTCCATCCGCATCCACAATCAAGGGAGCCGCTAACTCGAAATACAATCTCTGCATCAGCCGCTGCAACATCGCACTCTGGCCCAGCCCTGGACCGACCACAAATACATCCGCTTTTTCTTGCCAGGCTAAAATAGTTTCCACCGCTACATCGCTGATCCGACCAGCCTCATCATCCGGTAGCGATAGCACCATATAAACCGGACAAAACGCAGCCACTGTTTCCAAGCAGCGATCGGCAGTTGCAACCGTCGCCAAGCCAATGCCACTTCGAAGCGCACCTTGGGCAGCGAGAGAAATCGCTCCCGACATGCCGCGACTTCCACCAATAAATAATCCATGCCCATAACAACCTTTGTGACCATCGGTCTGCCTGGGAGCTAAACTGGGAAGTTCGGTTAACGGCTGTGTTGCTAGGCTCGATTCCGCTGCCATGATCTTTGCTCACTTGGTTCTCTATCGATCGTGTGTGCCAGTCTCTAAAACATTTCTCCCCGCGTTGCATTTCAGCATCAAAACTAAAGGCCTTTAATAACGCGGCAAATCACCAGACAAAAGCTGCAACAATTAATTATCAGAACATCAGAGCTTTACCCGGCAGACTTATCCTGCTCCGCCATAACGCGATTGATATTTTCCAACATACGATGGCACATCAGTCCCGCAATGTAACCACCCTTGAAGCCACCATCGATATTGACTGTCGTTACTCCTGCGGCACAGCTAGTCAACATGGATAACATCGTCGTTATTCCAGCCAGATTCGCACCGTACCCAATACTTGTCGGGACTGCGATCACTGGTACGGAAACTAAGCCACCAACGACACTCGCTAGAGCACCTTCCATACCAGCTACAGCTACGATTACGTCGGCCCGACGAACCAATTCCAATCTAGATATCAATCGATAGGGACCAGCCACTCCGCAATCGATGAGCTTAAAGCATGGTATTCCCATCCAAGCCAATGTTTGCGCAGCCTCCTCGGCAATCGGTAAATCGGTTGTGCCAGCAGCCAATATGCCAACCAAGGGTGACCAAGGTTTCTTGGTCTGTTCATCCTGCAGGCCAGCCATCGCCTCGCTTGTCGATTGCTTACCATCATCACCACGTGCTTGGCCACCGCATTCCGCACAACCTGGATCGATTGGGCGTTTGGCCAATCTCAAAGTTTGAGCTAGCGAATGATGGAAGCTGTATTCGAAATGAATCGCAACCTCGGCCGCAACGCTAGCCGGCACCCGAGTCACCAAGACCTCTGAAGTCGTCTGCAACAACCGCCTCCCCGCCTCGATAATGGCAGCCGTAGTCTTACTCTGCCCAAAAATGACCTCAGGAAAACCACACCTTCGCAACCGATCGTTATCGGCCATCACCCCGCTTTGACTCTGTAGCGATTGATGGAGGATTTTTTCAGCAAATTCGACCCATCCCAGCTTGCCGTCTAAGGCCTCTGTTAGCCAAGCCGAGGCGTTTTCTGCGATCTCCGCCGAGACAGGTGGCATCAAACCTGAATTTCCGTCTGACGCTGGCTGGCCAGCCCCAAATCCCGCTGCTTTGGGAACCCCAGGAGCCTGTGGTGCGGGGCGGTTCTTTTGATCTTCAGTCATTTCAGTTCGTAATCCGTGGTTGTCAATTTGGTCATTCCACCTCACAATCTGAAGTTGTTGATGGTTTCGACCTTTAAATTCGGTGATTTTCTGAACGGGTGTTCTTTATGACAGCGTGCGTGTTGGCCTACTCCGGTGGTTTGGATACTTCGGTCATTCTTGGCTGGTTGATGGAGAAAGGCTACGAAGTTCATGCCGTCTATGTCGACCTTGGCCAACCATGCGAAGACCGCCAAGCTATTTTAGACAAAGCGAAGAAGATCGGGGCAGCATCTTCGCGAATTGTTGATGCTCGAGAGGAACTTTGCCGAGATTTGGCCTTCCCCGTCCTGGCATGGCAAGCAAAGTACGAGGGGATGTACTTGCTGGGAACCTCGATCGCCCGTCCACTGATCTCCAAGGTCTGCCTGCAAGTTGCTCGTGAAGTCGGCGCGCGAGCCTATGCTCACGGAGCGACCGGTAAAGGCAATGACCAATGCCGCTTCCAACTAGCGGCCGAAGCCCTAGAGCCCGGGATCAAGGTCATCGCACCTTGGCGCATCAAAGAATTTCGCGATCGCTTTCCGGGCCGTACCGCGATGATCGAGTATTGCGAACAGAACAACATTCCAGTCAAAGCAACAGCACGCAAACCATACTCTTCGGATGAAAACGTACTGCACATCAGCTACGAAGCTGGTGAACTCGAAGAGCTTGATGTCTGCGGAGTGGAACTGGTCGACTTTGGTATGACCGTTAGCCCACAACAAGCACCCGACAAGAATGAAGAAGTCACCATTGCTTTCGAGCAAGGCGTACCGGTCAGTGTCAATGGCAAGAAATTGTCGCCACTGGAATTGGTGCAAACTCTAAATACGATCGGTGGCCGAAATGGAATCGGCCGAATCGATGTGGTCGAAAACCGTTTCGTGGGTATGAAGAGCCGTGGTGTCTATGAAGCTCCGGGCATGACTTTGCTCTACTATGCCGCCGCTCAGCTAGAACAACTCACACTCGATCGCGATTTAACCCACCTGCGTGATCGCCTCAGCCCAGAAATTGCTGAAATGGTTTACTACGGTTACTGGTACCACGCCAAAATGGATGCACTCATGGCGTTTATCCGTGACTCACATAAGGTTGTCACGGGCGAAATTACAGTGAAGCTTTACAAAGGCAACATTTCTATTTCTAAACGCGTTTCACCACAAAGCCTCTACAAGGCCGACATCGCAACAATGGAAGGTGGCGGCAGCTACAATCAAGACGATGCAGAAGGATTCATGCGCATCCAAGGGCTTCCGAGTCGTGTGCAAGCCAGTGTTCGCCCACGCAGCTATTAAGAGATAAAGCCAAGAGACTTTATCGTCAGCCAAGCCTATCCATAAGACTGCGTGAAGAATCGAATTCTTCACGCAGTCTTTCTTTATGCGAATTACTTAAACAGAATTTTGGCCGCTATCGAATCCATTCGCTATCGCTAAGGATCTCACCGCCATCCGGCGAGATCAGAGCGCGGAGCGTGGATGCAGGCAACCGATCCGGTAGCACGACTGTTGTACCATCCACCATCACCGCAGTCGCACCAAACTCATGATTTCCACCGATCACATCCTTCCCCTTCGCACCGATCTGCAACTTCATTTTTTTGACGTCCAGATCACCAGGCTCTAGCCAACTGCGTCCTTGGGTAGGCACTTCGACAACGAGCAAGGTTTGATCAGCCGGGTCAATTACATCCTTGCTCGAGAGCGGACCAGCGATTGGAAACAATGTCCCGTCTCCCGTAATCAATTCATAGGATGCTTCGCCTGCCACAGTAGCGTCAGGACTTGCGGGTGACGCGAAAATCTTAGGCATTTCCGCTACCAAGCCAATATTCGCGGCCGAGTCCCATGCCTCCTGCAAGTTAAAACGCCCATACAAAGCTTGCTCATTCAGAAAAGGCAGGATGAGCACTCGCCAACTATATAATGGCTTGCCAGTCGCATCAGCAACGAAAGGTGGTGGATAACTGCCATGCATATCGTTGTAAGCTTGAAGAGCTTTCGCGATCTGCTGCAGGTTGTTGCGGCACTGTACCAAGTCGCGTTGAGACCGTAAGCGCTCAATGCCGGGACGTAGCAGGAATACACCGAACCCCAGACAGATCATTAGCCCGACGACTACAGAGCCAGCCATCCAATTTTTCTTCAGCCGCCACCAATTAGCCTGAATTCTTTCCGGAAGAGTCTCGATCGGTAGAGCAGGGGAGGGGAGGGGACCTTTACCAGCAGAGCCTTCTAACAGCGGCAAAATGATTTGCCGACCACAATTGGCACACGGTCCCTTTTGACCGGCATATGCCTCATCAACCCAGGTCTTGTGGTAACAGTGCGGACAGACAAACTCGAAAGGCATCGCAATTGGCTCCGTTCAAATTCTGCGCACCAGCCTCGCCGCCGTAAGTATCGCCTGCACCATACCGCCTGACTTTGCCTTACCAGTCCAGGCGAGATCAAACGCCGTGCCATGCGCGACACTGGTGCGGACGATCGGTAATCCCAAAGTAATATTGACCGCTTCAAACATATCTAACAGCTTTAACGCAATATGTCCCTGATCGTGATACATCGCCACGACCGCATCAAACTCGCCGTTAGCTGCGCGATACATCAATGTATCCGTAGGGTAGGGGCCTTCGACATGCCAACCTTGACGTTGTGCCCACCGAACAGCGGGCGCGATGATTGTGGCCTCTTCATCACCAAAGAGCCCTCCTTCACCTCCATGTGGATTGAGAGCAGCCACACCAATCTTCGGCTCTCTCGGCAAATGCAAAGCAGCGCGTATCTTCGAGAAACTATTCTGAGCTAGTTGAATCTTTTCACACACCGCTTCGACTGTCAAATTCTTGAACACGTCGCGCAGTGCCATATGAAGCGTCACATGAATTACACCTAACCCCGCCGGCCCACCGCGGTTCTTGCCGCCTGGCGGTAAGTAGAGCATCATCGCATATTGACTGACCCCGCATAATTCCGCCAGCAGTTCCGTATGCCCAGGCCAAGGATGACCTGCTTCATGCAGTGCCACTTTGTGTAACGGGGCCGTTACTACACCCGCCGCTTCACCGCGTTGGACCAGCCCGGTCGCCATCACCAAGGCATCATACGCAGCCTGTCCTCCCCGGGCATCAATCCGCGCTGGCATCAAGTCATCCGCCGCCTCACTACCACACTCCAGACAACACACCAAGTGACGCGAGGCACCAATAGCCTCCTCCGGCCGCTGTATCACCTGAACCTTCATCGGCAGCCCAAGCAGTTCAATGGCTCGCTGCATCACCTTGGGGCGGCCAACCACAAACGGTTCACATACATGGTAAATCCGCTCGTCACTCAATGCGCTTACGATCGTCTCCGGCCCAATTCCAGTCGGATCGCCCATCGTTATCGCCAAGATCGGCTTTGCTTCAGCCATCAATGTTTGCTCGCTGCTATCATGTGGTTGCGGTGAGCTGATTCTTTCAGTGCATGGCTTCTGTGATAAGAAACCAACGACCATCAGCTAATGCGAACATTGTAGAGCATTCCCCAAAAGCGACGACTGCCCTGATCACCACAACCCGTGCCGAGAAATGGAGAAAAAGTCAAAATGCGCGCCGTTGTTCAAAGAGTATCCCAGTGCCGTGTAACAGTCGCCGAAGAAGAGGTCGGCCGAATCGATGCCGGCCTACTGGTGCTTTTGGGAGTACAGAATGGTGATGACGAACAGGACGCGAAGTGGCTCGCCGAAAAAATCAGCAACCTGCGAATCTTCGAAGATCCGGAGGGAAAGATGAATCTGTCTCTGCTTGAAACCCGCGGCTCGATGATGGTTGTTAGCCAATTCACCCTCTTAGGCGATTGCCGCAAGGGCAGGCGTCCGAGCTTTACCGATGCCGCGCCGCCGCAACGCGCCAATGAGCTTTACCTTCACTTTTGCCAGCTGGTCCGCGACCTCAATATCCCGGTGGCCACTGGGCGTTTCCAAGCTGACATGCAGGTTTCACTGACTAACTCCGGGCCAGTCACGATGCTGCTCGACACCCGATCAGAGCCCAAACCAGCCTGAAAAAAACATTTACGCCCCCTACCCTAAATATATTTCTAAACGGCAGGGCCAGGCACCCGGTAACCTGCAGCCGATTTATTTGCATTTGATAGCAATACAAAACTTCGACCAACCAAGTGCGCAGTAAGACTGAAGCGTAAAAACTGTCGTTTTCCACGGCATGAAAGCGCTGTTCCGGAAAAACCCAAGCAACGATTTGCTAGCAAGCATAATAACGATTTCCGATTTCGGTTTTTATAAGACCTAATAGCAACCTAAAACTCTTTTCCTTTAGGTCCTATAAATGCTATCAAATCGATGTAGTTATTATTTATTTCGCTGAACTGTAAAAAAGTTCCTTATCGCGGGCCGAAAGATAGATGCGTATGCTTGTATCGACTTGGCCGATACAGTTTGCGCCGTCGCCAAACCCAAACAACCTCCCTAAGATAATCAACACACTAGAGGCATTAACCAAGTGGGGTGTGCGGGGATTTAGCCCCCTACCCTCGTTCCGTCAAAATGTAACGGCTGGAGAAAGTCTCGGGCGAATTCCTGTAAGATGGAACAGCGAAGACCTGCAGCCTGAAGCGATTAGCGCTGGCCCAGCTAAGCGGCCGAGCGACCGATCTGGATAGATGGAATGACGACAGCGATACGGAGATGGCTTGAATGCAGACCTACGACTTAATCATGCTGACGGTGCTGATTGGTGCTGCGATTTTTGGAGCGATCAAAGGCTTTGCCTGGCAAATTGCTTCGATTGCATCGCTGGTGATCAGCTACATCGTGGCCTATCGGTATCGCGACCAGATGGCGACCTATATCGATGCAGAACCACCCTGGAACTCGATTCTGGCCATGCTGCTGCTTTACATCGGTACTTCGTTTGCGATTTGGATTAGCTTCCGACTCTTCAGTGGGATTATCGACAAAGTAAAACTGAAGGAATTTGATCGGCACCTGGGGGCTATCCTCGGCATGCTCAAAGGGGCAATCCTATGCTTACTGATCACGATGTTTGGCATGACGCTGCTGGGCAACGAGCAGCAAGCGGCGATTTGCAAATCCCGCTCTGGCTATTTCATTGCCCAGGTGATCCAGAAAGCGGACGGTTTGCTACCCAAGGAGGTTGGCGAGGTGGTCGGGCCGTACCTGGATCATTTGGATCAGCAGCTGCGAAACGGCGGCGCCAGCAGCGAAGGAGACGGCGGCAACTTCTGGGATTCGGCGTTGCCAAACATCAACAGCGAGAACTCCAGGGCAGGGGAGTCCAACGGGGTTCCGCCTGGGGCGAGACCTTGGAGCTTTAACGGTCCCTGGAATCGAGCCGAGCAGCCAACGGCGGAAGTGAATCGATAGCCGGCGATCTGGCCGATCCGAGCTCCAGAGCAGCCAGCCCCCAAACAGGCGCTGCGAACCCCCTTCTCACAACAGCATCTCCCAAGACGAACGCGACGGCATGAGCATCACCGACGGCGCCAAAAACAGCGCCAAAAAACGACTTCGAAATTTCGCCGCTAACGCGTTTGCCGACCGCCGCATGGCCAAGATCTCATCGCAGCCGTCCGCGAGCCTGCATGCAACGACCATTCCGCCTGCAACAACTAGGCATGATCTAGCTATTTCCCTGAGAAAAACCACCACCTAACCGAACATAAGAAACATTATCGGACGTTCGATATCGGGTAAAAACGGCTCGATGGAGCCGTTTCTGTAGAGATTTAATCCCTAGCCGAGATACACAGCTAAGCCGCTTACGTTGAGGCGGTTTCCGACTCCAAGTAACGACCCATCTGCCGAAACTTTTCATACCGCTGCTGCACCAACTGCTCCACCGGAATCTCACGCAGCTGCGCCAAGGTGCGCGACAGATAATGCTTCAGCCGCGCTGCCATCTGATGATGGTCGCGATGCGCGCCACCCAACGGCTCCTCCAGCACATCGTCCACCACACCAAAGCCGTGCAAATGAGTCGAGGTAAACTTCAAAGCCTCCGCCGCTTTCGGTGCGTACTGATGGCTCTTCCACAAAATACCGGCACAACCCTCAGGACTGATCACTGAGTAATAAGAGAACTGAAGCATCGCAATTCGGTCACCCACGCCGATTCCTAACGCTCCGCCACTACCACCCTCGCCAATCACCACGCAAATGATCGGCGTCTTCAAATGCGACATCAGATACATGCTCTCGGCAATCACCTGCGCCTGACCACGCTCCTCAGCTCCAACCCCCGGATAAGCTCCCGGAGTGTCAATAAAACAGATGATGGGCAAGCCATACTTCTCAGCCATCTGCATTTTGCCCATCGCTTTGCGATAACCCTCGGGATGAGCACAACCAAAATGGCAGGCGGACCGCTCTTTATAAGTCCGGCCTTTCTGATGACCAACGACCATGACCTTTTGCTGATCCAACTTCGCAAAACCGGTCAACATCGCCCGGTCATCACCAAAGAACTTGTCGCCATGCAACTCGACAAACTCATCAAATGCCAAGTTGAGATAGTCGCGGGTATAAGGCCGATCCTTATGACGCGAAACCTGCACGATCTGCCACGGATTGAGCTGACTATAAATCCGGCGTGTCTCGTCGGTCCACTGGCGACGCAACAATCGCAACTGCTCCTCAACCTCTTCACCCGCTGGCCCCAATCGCTCCAACTCGCGAATCCGAGCTTCAATCGCCAAGATCGGCTCCTCAAACTCCATACCAGGTGCTGCACTACTTACTTCGCTAGCCATATCTCTTCGCTTCGCCTGCTATTTTGTAAAAGTTCTCAACCGCACCCTCGTGCGAAAACCATCTTTGCTACTCAAATACTTACTGAACCTTGCCACCCGTCGGAAACGCATCAAAAATCGATTTCTCGGGTATCCGTGGCGGTTTCTTGAAAATCTTTGTTCCCCGCAACATTTTTAAGGCATCCCACATACTGGCGATCCGATCCTCAGGCTTCTTCGCCATCATCGTTCGGACCATCGTGGAAAACTCCGAAGTCACGTTCTCGTTACTAACCACCGGTGACGGAATTGGAGCCGATAAATGCTTGTTCAAAAGGTCGTTGGGATTGTCACCCGTAAACGGTGGCTTTCCAGTCACCATCTCAAACATCACACAACCAAAACTGTAAACGTCTGACCGAGCATCAAGACTCTTTCCCAAGATCTGCTCCGGCGACATGTAGCTGCGCGTTCCCTGCACCTTGGTCCGCCCCCCAAAGAATTTCGCGATGCCGGTCTTCACCTTGCGCGCGATCGTGAAGTCGATCATCTTCACGTTTCCTTCGCGACTGACCAAAAAATTGTCGGGCTTTAGGTCGCAATGCACATAGCCTTTGGTGTGCAGAAAATAAACCGCTTCCATCGACTGCTCGATGATCTTGTCCACCATATAAGCAATCGACTCTGGCCCCTGCCTCAGGGCTTGCTTGATATTCAATTCGCTGAAAAGTTCCATTACGATGTACGGCAACTCCGTGTCGGTCTGAAACTTGTAAATTTTGATGATGTTCGGATGAATCAGCTTCGACCCGATTTCAAACTCATTCTTGAGAAATCCGAGCTCTTCCTTGTCGTCCTTGTGATCGGGACGCAACACCTTAAGGGCATACCTTTTACCTTCGCCTTCATCGATCGCTTCCCAAACTTGACAGGAACTGCCGATCCGAATTAGACGTGTCAGGCGGTATGGGCCTAAGAAATCGCGAACCTTAGTCATTTTTTTGGCTAATCCTTAAAACCGTAATTTTAAGTAAAGCCAGCCTAAGGATAAAGGTCGTCCGGTCGCTAGCGAGGCGATCCCCCCTCTTTTTTTGCCAATACTTCGGCGTAAATCGCCCTCAACCGGGCCGTCATCACCTCATGCCGGAACTGTTCCGTGAACAGTTTTCGCCCAGTATCACCGTATAACTGTCGCATTTCCGCACTCCCGACCAAGCTCACCAGGGCCTCACTCAGGCCGGCGACGTCCTTGGGTTGCAACAGAAATCCCGTTTTTCCTGGCAGCACGACCTCCCGAGCACCATCCACATCAAAACTCACCACCGGCACTCCGGCAATCAGGGCCTGCGGCAAGGCTCGAGCCAAACCTTCCCGCAAACTGGCGTGTACCAAAATGTCCATCGCTCCGAGGAATTCCGGTATCCGCCGAGGAGGCACCAACCCCGCAAAGACAAAGTTCTTCTCCAACCCCAGCGCTGCAATCTGCGACTGCAGACTCTCTTTTAGGACGCCATCCCCCACAAAAAGAAAAACCGTTTGTGGAAATCTGGCAACCACTGATTTGGCTGCCTCAATGACATACTGGTGACCTTTGAGATGGAACAGCCGAGCGATCTTGCCAATCACAATCGCATCTTCGCGAATCCCCAGCTCGGCTCGCACGCTAGCCCGATACTGCGGAGCCTCCAAAAAGGGCTCGACTTCCATGCCACTGTAGACTGTGACAAACTTCTCGCGTTCAGCCACCGACTCACTGAGCATCAAATCGCGCATCGCGTCTGCCACACATACCAACTTATGACACCGCCGAGCCCCCCATCGCTCGCATGCTGCAAAGAATTTCCGAACCAACCAAGGCTGATACGGATGAAACGGCGCGCCATGCACCGTGTGAATGATCGCTGGAACTTTTAACTTCCAAGCCGCTGCCCGCCCCAGCATTCCACCCTTGGCTGAATGAGTGTGAACGACATCGGGTCGGAATCGACGCAGGGCAGCCAGTAACTCGCGATACGCCAACCAATCACTGTAGGGCTCAATCGCACGGCGCAAATGTGGGATCTCCTCAACTTGCACCTCCCCTCCCCTACCCTGCTCCAATAACTTGCCTTCCGGCCCCAGACTCGGCCCGGTCAACAGCAAAATATCATCACCATACAACTCCTGCAGGTCGAGACAGTTAAAGAGCGTATTCTCTTGAGCCCCGCCGATGATCATTCGAGTGATGATGTGCGCGACCTTCATGGGTAATATACCTCAACCAAACAGAGTCCTTGTGCTGGCGCCGTTTGGCCCGCCCGAGTGCGATCCGCGCTGGCTAGTAATGCATCGATCCACTCAGGCTCACGCTTGCCATGACCAATTTCAACCAATGTTCCCACAATGTTACGGACCATGTTGTAAAGAAAACCATTGGCTGAGATATCAATCGTAACAAGAGTTCCTTCCCACACAGGATCTCCTCGAACCAACAACTCGGTGATATTCCGAACCGTTTTGGCGCGAGGACTCCCCTGCCCTTGCAACGCAGCGAAATCATGTTCGCCGATGAGACGCAAGGCCGCTTGTTGCATACGTTCGATATGCAGGGTTCGATGCACGCACCATTGCAAATGTCCTAAGTGAGGATCGGCCACGCGCGAATTACGAATGGTGTAGCGATATCGCTTTCCGTTTGAGTCGCGAATCGCATGGAAACGCAAAGGGGCATCTTCCGCTTTACGCACCACAATATCGGGAGGCAAAAAGCGATTGATGGCGGGAATCAAACGATCCGCCGTCGCCCGCCATCGATCGGTCTTAAAACTTACCACCTGACCGAAGGCATGCACTCCAGCATCCGTTCGCCCACTGCCAGAAACTCGAATATGCTGGCCGGTTAGTTGCTCAAGAGCCGATTCAAATTGTTGCTGAACCGAAAGCGTTTCACCTGGCTGCCACTGCCAACCAGAATAACGGCTACCCTCGTAGGCAACCGTTACTTTGAAGCAACGAAGCTCTGGAGCATCGCCGGACATCAGCGACACAATTCCTCAGCAATTTGCACTGCGTTGGTCGCTGCACCTTTGCGCAGGTTATCGCTGACACACCAGAATACCAAGCCGCAGGGGTCAAAGAGATCTTGCCGTATTCGACCGATGAAAACTTCGGGACGATCAGCACAGGCAACTGGCATCGGATACGATTTCTTGGCCAAATCGTCCATCACGATAATCCCAGGAGCAGCCTCCCACAACTTACGCGCTTCAGCCACCGTGATCGGTTTCTTGGTTTGAACCCAGATCATTTCACTATGTCCGACCATCACCGGAACTCGTACACAAGTCGCGGCGATCTGGATGGTATTGTCGCCCAAAATCTTGTGAGTCTCACGCACCATCTTTATCTCTTCAGAGGTGAAGCCAGCTTCTTTCTCTGAACCGATCTGCGGAATCAGATTGAAGGCAATGTCGTGCGCGAAGATCGATGGTTGAAAACTCTTGCCTTCCAGTTTACCGACAGTTGCTTGACGCAATTCATCGGTCGCAGGCAAACCGGCCCCCGAAACCGCTTGATACGAACTTACCACCACTCGCTTTAGGCCAACCGCATCGAGCAAAGGCTTTAAGGCGACGACCATTTGCGTAGTGCTGCAGTTCGGACTGGCAATTAGACCCTTGTGCTGATGGATCGCATCACGATTCACTTCTGGAATAACCAAAGGAACCTCGGGATCCATGCGCCAATAGCCGCTTTCATCCACTACGATCGTGCCGGCAGCACGAGCCCATGGAACAAAATCACGTGCTACTTCATCAGGCGTACTGGCGATCGCGACATCCACACCCTGGAAAGCATTCGGCTCAAGCAACTGAACTTCGATCGATTCACCCTTCACCGTAACCTTCGTACCAGCAGTCCGAGCCGAGGCGAGCAATTTCAATTTGCCGTAAGGAAAGTTGCGCTCTTCCAATTCACGCAACAAAATTCGCCCCACAGCGCCTGTCGCACCTACCACCGCCAATGTCTTGATTTGTCCACCCGACTTGGTCACGTATTGATACCTTCTACAACAAAGTTAAACACCGCAAAGTTGCTGGCTTGGCCAAAACGGCTTTATGACCGCACGAACCACCCAGTTGTAAAATATTGTGCTAACGATCAACTCGTCTGAATAGACCAACTCGCACTCCCCGACCGCTTTTTACGGTCCCGCTACCAGTGCTGGTTGCTACGGCCCGACACTATGGCCGTTTTTAATACTAGAGAATCATGTCGAGCTGCCCTAGCTCTGGAATTCGAGGAATCCCCAAACCCGCGGGTCCCAACCCCCTCCGTGGCGACTCTTTCTGCCCAACCAGCGAACCTCTCATTACGGATGCGTCATTAACGACGCGGCTTCGAAGGTTGCTTGGTCAAATGAAGAGAAGAGGCTGGCAAGTAATTCATCGTGTCATCTCCGATCACTTCGACGCTGTCTCGAACTTCATATTGAAACAGCTCCGGTTCCATCACCGTCGGCTTGGACACCTCGAAAAACTCGACGACCGTGATCGTTTCCCACTCGACATCCTGCGAATCGGCCTTCTGTCGGAAGTATTCAATTCGGTATGGAAAAAATGGAAATTGCTCAGTCCGGCCCAGCGATAAACGAACTCTTTGAGGTAACAATCCCGTTTGCGAAGCGTTAACCATGGTCTGATCGATGGGAGCTCGACCGGCTGGAATTGGGGCAGTCTGCCGTATTTGACCTGTCAGAAGCCAGATCGGTTGCTGGTCAAGTTTGGTGGGAACGGCCGATTCCCATTGATAGCGATGGTAAAGATTGCGTAACATTTCCGCTTGGCCGCCAATCGCTAACTCTATAGCCAGCAATGGGTTAGACAAATCACTTTGACGCACGGGGCCGATTCGCTCACGGATTTTGCCCAAATCGACTCGATTTAGTTTGATCTCTTCCTCGACCTGATGGCTGGTCCAAAACAATCGCCCATCGCTGATTTGGAGATAGTTCGTAACCGCGTCGGCTGCCGCTAATCGCATTTGCCATTTCAGCTTGCCACTCCCCTGCCCTGCCTGGTCGTAAGAACCGACTCCCACCAATTCCTTGTCGAACATTTCGATTCGCTGGCGAACTCGGCAAGAAATCGGCTCCCCCCAGACCGCTTGCCAGATTGCCCGTCGCAATACGGCTGCAGGATCCAGTTCGCTGCCTGGTGTCGGAATAGCTGGCGAGGCTGGAGAGGGTGCGTACAGCTCCACTCCGGAGCCTGAACCGTTTTCGGCCCCCTGAGCCTCCGCTGCTGGAGAACTACTCTTCCCATCTGACTGGGCACTGGGATCTGACTGGCCGGGCGGAAAAAGATTGGGACGAGCAGGAGGTTGAGAAAAAACCGAACCGACACCCCCCAATACAGCTAGACCCATGAACCAGCAGAGACTGATCCAGCCCAGAAATCCACCTTTCAGAGGTATTACAGCAGTGACAATTGAAGTCATGAGGCGGGTTATACGGGTTTTATCAAAGAATCGACCTGGAGTAGGCCGACCATAGTGTTCAAGCAGTACATCGTTGCGCCGTCGCCGTTCACTCTCTCAGTTTGATTCTTCCCCAAGCGTCTTCAGGACAGCAAGCGTCTTCAGGACAGCAAGCGTCTTCAGGACAGCAAGCGTCTTCAGGACAATTGGGTGAGCAACTGGAGGAGTTGATCGACCGCGGGATTGTAGAAGGCAGTTCCGATTCCCGTCCAGATCGATCTTGGCGGGGGCCGACGGCCGGATAGCTGCACGGCAAACTGCGAAAAACCCGTTCCGGAGTCTCTGAAGCTATCAAGGATGCTAGCAAGGTGCAGGCCGGAGGAAATGGTTTAGATACTTTTTTGAGCCGCGGCGAGTTTGCAATGCGACGTCAACGCGTTGCTCGCCATGTCATGAGGGGGAAAGCATGAGAATGCGATTTGCACTGGGAGTGCTGGCCGCGGTGGCTTCGGCCTATTCGGTCGGTTGTACGCCGGTCCGACACAACTTACCGCCAGCAGAACGAATCATGGAACCAGGCCCTGGAGTAGGTGGCCCTGGTCCCGGCGTGTTGGCTCCGGAAACAATTCCGGTTGGAGCCGCGGGCATGGGGATGGGTGCTCCCTATCGTATGCCAATGGCTCAACTGGAATTCCGTCAGCCTGAGTCAATGCAGGTTCTATTCGACATCGTTGGTGATGGTACCTTCACCAGCGATCCGTTGGTTGTACCTGGCCGCAAGGAATTCCAGCAAGGTGGTATCTACCGGCTGAAATTAACCAACATTCAAGGTCGTGAAGGAGTTGAACTCTATCCGACCGTAGAAGTGGCTCCTGCGACTCCTCGCACGGCAGCCTACTTAGAACACAGCTCTATTCCAATTCAGTTTACTGAAGAGGACTTCGAGCAAGTTCTGTCCGGTAACTTTGTTACCAAAGTACTTTACTTGCCAGATCCTGAATTCCAGGGTGATGCTTTAGCAGGCGTCGACACCATCGTTAGCACTCGCTTAGATCCAGGTGTTGATCCTATCATCGAAGCAGATCGCCGCGGTTCCATCCTCTCTGTTATCCGCTTAGGTAACAAAGACATTGAACTGGCTGGCCCTGGTGCTGCACTTGCAGGCATGATGGGTGGTCCAGGCATGATGGGCCCTGGCATGATGGGTGTACCTTGTGGTCCTGACGGTGCTCCTTTGGGTGGCATGCCTTACAGCTTACCTGGTATGGTCGCCGGTATGACCGCTCCAGAATATGGCATGACTTACAGTGGTACTCCGATCGGATTACCTGGTCCTCCTCACATTCCACTGGGAACTCCAGCGGGATTGAAGAGCCACACGATCAAGAACCACACCCCAATGCATATTCCTGATCCAGTTGAGAACATGAAGATCCATGTTCGCCAGACTCCAGGCTACAGCTATCCACAACCTGCTAGCCGAGTTCGTATCCACGAGCAGAACATCAATCCTGGTATGTCTTATGGACAACCTTGGGGTCGTCACGCCAGCCAACAAGTTGGTAGTGGTGTTCCCGCAACAGGTGCCGCTTATTGCCCACCTGGACAGTAAGCATCTCGCAGCTTTCAAAGACACGGGACACAGTTGACCTTACCAGTTGGCTGTCGTCCCGTTTCTCTTTCAGAATGAGGCTCGTATCGATGAAGACCAACTTCGCCAATGCCGCTCAAGCTCTGAGAACAAATTGGTTTTTAAAATTGATGATGGTTCTTACGGTAAGCCATCTTGTGACACTGTTCTGCATTAACGCAGTTCATGCTCAATCGATACCAGCAAGTTCTAATTATTTGCTTTCCAGCGACTTACCTCCTGGAGCAGTTGCCGCAGCTCAAAGCTATCGACGCCCACCCATTCATGGCTATTTTCAGCCAGTGCAAATCTCAGGTCCCCAAGGCCTCAGCATTGCCCTCGCTCAAGATGGTCAGTTCTTGCCGCTATTGGAAGCTCCAGTTAGGGCAGCTTTTATGGTTGGTCACGTTTATCGAATCAAAGTATCAGGGATACCTCAATACGAAGGTGAAGAACTCTTCCCAACGATTGAAGTCATCGATCGACTTTACGCTCCAGTTGGCCGTGAGCATCGCTTCCCGATTCCAATCGTTCTGGAAGAAGATGATCTTCGAGCCGCTCTGCGGGGCGAGTTGGTAACGAGAGTTATTTACTTAGAGGATTCTGAAATCGCAGAGCCGGTTGCAGATTCGCCAGGTGACCAACGGGTCACTGAAGTTGCAGGAACCGAAGATCCATTACAAGCAGCCGATCAGCTCGGCAGGCCAGTAGCAATCGTACGTATTGGCTCAAGAACTCCAAACCTAGGTGGCGACTTGACGGACTTCCTTTACGGTTGCCCACCTTGGAGCACAATCAAACCGATTCCAGAACGACAAAAGCTAATTGAAAACGGCATGTGGCCAAGTGCTCCACAAACCGACGCCACACCAGCGACACCTCCTGCTGCAGCAATACCCCAATCAGAAACACCGCAGCCAGCTCGCCAGCCAGGTAGCGTTTCCATCAACGGTTAAATCCAAGGGAGTGACATCATGTCCCAACCATCGCAAATATTACGGAAACGCTTGATAGGGTTCTGTCAATCCGCTGGTTTGTCTGCCTGCACCCTAGCCTTGATAACTGCCAGCCCTCTTGGCTGCGCCACGCACAATACAAAAGATCGTTGGGTAGCCGGCTTCGGTGGACTCACTTCGTTTGCCCAAGCTCAGTCATCCCAAGCTCAGTCATCCCAGAGTATCTCGGGGGACGTTACTGCACAGCCATCTTCGACCTCCACCGTTCAAACCGTGGGACATCAGCAACTTGCCGCGGGTGGTCATTCACCATCATCGCACAGCAACAGCCTCCAGCAGGCTTACGCTGTAAATCCTGTTGGATCTCAAACTGTTTCGCCTTCGGAAGTTGTGCCGGCGGGATTTGGTCATCGAGCTTTGTATGACCCACAATGCCCAACTTTGCATCATTGCAATCCTGCCAGCATCGGTCGCGTGGGAGATATAGGCTCTAACTGCGGCTGTAGCCCCAATGGTAGTTGTGCAGCCCATGCTGAGTGCGGCCCGCAATGGCCTAACATGCCTCAAGCTTGGGATCAACAAGAATACATTTTCGATGGTGGCGACAAGGAACCAGATGTCGTCGTTCTAGCAGACGGTTCCGAAGCAGGCTTACAGGTCGAAGATACGGTGATTCACTATCAAACAGAAGATGGACGTCTGCTGGTCGATGCCTCGTGCAGAACCAAAATCTACTCTCCCCGCTTCGCCGCGGTTCGAAAAATAACCAACGTTGCCACCAACGAAATGTCCGTTGCCGCTCTCAATGCTGCGCAACCAGCCGGACCGAGCACTATCAATGATAAGCTGCCATCGAGCACTGTTATGCTTGGACAGCAGATTCGTAGAGAAGATGGCGTTAAGCTCATGGAGGAATTCCGTGATCGTAATCGCGGCGTACCTGCCGAAGGAATCATTCCTTTCGTCGCAATCAACGACGCACAACGCGCTATGGAGGATACCGACTTCATTCATTCCGGTATCATTCAGGAAGACCAGTGGGCTAAGATTGTCAAGGGAGCCCAAGCCGCACTTGAGTGGAGCACTTTAGATTCGGTGGAAGTGATGATCGGTGCGGATGAAGCTCAGATTGTCAAAGACTCCAAACTTCCAGCGGAATTGCATTTGTATGAGCTCAAGGGTGCCCGTGTTCGCATCTGCAAGGTCGCCTCAGACACCTTGGCCAATCCGGGTGATGAGGTCACTTTCACCATTCGCTTTGATAATGCTGGTGAACAACCTATCAAGAACATCGTGATACTCGACAGCCTGTCACCCCGCCTCGAGTACGTGGATGGCAGTCAAACCTCAAGTATCGCTAATATCGTCGATGCACCGACATTCAGTACTACCCCCAACGAAGCAGGCTCTGCTGTCTTGAAGTGGGAACTCAATTCTGAACTGAAGCCGGGTGAAGGTGGGTGGATACGGTTCCGCTGCAAAGTTCGCTAAGTAGCAGGCGGAAATCTCACAGTCATTAAGAGAGCCCTTTTGCCGATGCAAAAGGGCTTTTCCATGGGTCGGGCACGATTCGCGGAGTGCCGATCTAAACCTGGAAAGATCAAGCTCGAATCACAGGCCTAAATGATTTTGAAATAAGCATTTACGTCCATTCTCTACACATGTTTAAATCCCAATCGGACAGGTTTGGCTGTCAATCCCTTGACGTATTTTTCATCTCGGGGTTTATTGACACCGTTGTTTTCGGGTAGTTGTCTCTAGTTTCGACTTGACCTTGGCATCCAATTTACGTACCATCCCAAATCCCCTCTCCCAAACGGCCCCACAGCCACCCCTCCCACCAAACCCCGCCCTCAAACCATACGGTTATTTGCTAAAAGATTTGATTCATGATTAGTTCCATCGACCGAAGAAAATCCCTCGAGGGTCTGCTCTTCGGAATTGCTCTAGGTGATGCCCTTGGCTTAGCCTACGAAGGTCTCAGCAGAAAACAAATACTACGAAGATACCGCCGTCGACCGATTCGTTACGGACTGGTACCCAATCGAGGTTTCGGCAGCGACGAGATCCAGATGGCTGGCATGACTGGCCAAGCCATCTTGCGAAGTATCTGTAAGTCTGAACTTTTTCTCGACTCTCTTGCCTGGAGCTTTCGTTGGTGGGCCTTAAGTATCCCCTGGGGGGCAGGCCTGGGGACAGCTACGGCCTGCGTTAAACTCTGGCTTGGTTTCAATCCAGAAAACTCCGGTAGTCGCTCCGCCGGCAATGGCCCTGCAGTTCGTTCCCTCGTCATCGGCGCAACTTTAATCGGTACCGACGTCGAGTCTCGCATTGAACGCTGGTGCCAACTCTCGGCCATGCTTACCCATCGTACCCCACCGGCTGTTGCGGGCGCAATGCTGCTAGGAAATGCAGCCTCCATTGCCATCATGGAACCCATTGATGCCGCAAATCGAGTTGCCATCCTGGAACGCTTGCTCGAGAGCGTTCGCAATGAAGAATTAGCCAATCTCTTGCGCCAACTAATTCCATTCTTGGCCGCAGGTATGTCCCCTCGCCGAGTTGCAAAACGCCTCGGGTGGAAGAAGGGCATTTCTGGTTACATGCCACATACGGCCACGATGGCGATCTACATTTGGCTGCGTTACTCAAATAATTTCGAACGAGCAGTGCAATCGGCGATTCGACTCGGTGGTGACACAGACTCTGTGGCAGCAATCGTGGGAGGACTTGTGGGTCTTTCTGCTCGCGTCGATGACATCCCCGACAAATGGCTAACCCAATACGCAGATTGGCCAGCTGATCTTTCATGGCATGAACATCTAGCGTTGCGACTTACAGAATGGCCACATGGTGAGGAAGATATCTTAAGTGGACCAGGCGAGCCCTTTTTCTGGCCTGGCCAATTACCCCGCAATGCTCTCCTAACTCCCGTGGTCACATTTCACGTCTTGTTACGTATCCTCTACCGACTCATCGGCCGCTAAGCAGCGGAATACTCCAGGAGAGTCAGCCGACAACACCCACCGGCAATCGCAGCTTAAAGCACTTCGATTTTTATCCAAGCACGATGTCGACCCTGTTCTTCAAGAGCGAAGATTGCGGTTCCTTTCTTCTGAAGGCACCGCAAAAAATCATGAATTGATGCCATGGCGATCGCGTAATCGACCTCCCGATGTTTTTTGCTCGGAGTCACAAGACATAATGCATCAAAACCAGCCGATTCCAAACCATCGACACTCGTTATTGGTACCACATGGAAACGCAACGCTGGGGCCCCAACACCACACCTATATTCCCATGAACAGACTCCATCATGCCCCTGATCACAAATTAGCTTGCCGCACTCTCGCGCAACCTCAGGCCAGATGGCATGAAGCTCTCTGCCTCCTGCAAGCAAGAAGTCGCACATTTTCCACATTTTCTCCCAGTCAATCTTAAACTCTATCGTTTCGGCGGATTCAATTCGAGGATCAAAGAGCCATGCTGAGGATGCATGATCAGTAGCGACATCTTGGTTGCAGTATCTAAATCGTTCGTACTCAACGAAGCGTAGTCAAATTCCCCACGTAGGTCGGTGTAACCATCTTTGAAGAAACGGACCTCTCCATTAGTGTGGCGAGCATAAACCTTGACATAAGCTCCCTCCAAGGGAACTCGCTCTCCTCTTTCAAATACCTGTAAGCGTCCCAAACTCTCACTGGGAAGAATCTCTAACGCATTCGCATACACGGTTTGACTTCGCACCAGTCCGGCACCAACTACTTCGACCAGAAGATTTTTATTCTTCATCGAGTCTGGAATGCTAAGCACCAAAGAATCCGTTCGACCTTCTAAATTAATAACCGCCGTTTCGTTGGGTTCGATAAGCGATAATCGTTTCGCATCTTGTTGCACAAATGGATTCCGACTGAACAACAATTCGATATCCATCAAATAGTAGTTCACCTGCACCTTTTGCTGATTGCGATGCTGGAGAGTTAGGACACCATCCTTCCACTGCAATTCTAACGACGGTAACTGCCGTGCCATTTCGCTTTGCTGCTTCTCGCGAGCATCCCCCAGAGTCCGTTGGGCTTCATTTTTTGCACCACTGGCGTTAACTGCAGCTTTATCTTTCACATTTGCGTTCGCAAGCGTGATCAGTTCCTGACGTTGTTTTACTTGCGATGCAACCTCACCGAACATCTTTTGCCAGCGTGGCTCGGGATAACG
>JAUMAI010000190.1:0-2977 GCA_032116775.1 Pirellula sp.
ACCACTGCGCACGGCGAGGGAGGGAGGCAAATATCCATCGCTGGAACCTTGTACGGAGAACAGCCATTCCCAATAGAGTGGTTCCCTGCGCTGCTCTGTTTTTCCGAGCCATGCTTGGCTCATGTCTTCACCATCGGGGTTTAAGCCGTTAGGAAGTGGTGTATTAGTGAGGCTGCAAACAGTTGGGAGAAAATCAACGGCGGCTAGGACCGTGGTTGTATTTTGCACGCCAGCAGGTACTTTGCCTGGCCAGCGAACGATACCGAAGGTGCGAATGCCCCCTTCGTACATGCTTCTCTTTCTTGCACGTAAAGAGCCAGTGCTGCCAACACCCGCATTAGCAGCGTTTCCAACACGATAATCTTCTGCCCCATTATCACTGGAAAAAAAGATCAGAGTATCGTTGGTGAGGTTGAGACGGTCGAGCTCGTCGAGCAGTCGACCTATTTGGGTGTCGAGATCGGTGAGAGATGCACAGTAGGTTTGCATTTGACTCTTTAGATCTTTAGCTTTGCTCAAATAGTCCTTCATCCAGGGGCCGGACTGGAAATCGTTGGGAGATGGCGTTAGGTCAGCATAAACCGCTAATTGCTCAGGTGTAGGTTTCAGTAACGCATGTGGCAACAGTGTCCATACATTAGTGAAGAATGGTCGTTCCTGGTTGGCGCGAATAAAAGCAATTGTTTCATCAATGATGAGCGCAGTGCTCTTGGCGCGAAAGAATTCTTCTTTACCTTCGTCTCCTAAGCTCGGTCCGTTGGAATTGGTCGTCTTACTGACATCGAATCCATAGGCTTCAGGTGTTGGAGCTCCGGGGTTGTTACCGAGATGCCATTTCCCAAAGTGGCCTGTTGCGTAACCATTCGCTTTCAGAATAGAGGCCATATTGGGCACACTTGGATCCAGCCAGTCGGGCATATGTCTCGCAGCGTTTTGTTCGTGTGTAGCAAAATGACCATGGATGTGATGCCTAGCAGGATAATGAGATGTCATGAAGGCCGTTCGGCTGGGAGAGCAAACGGTAGCTGCAGTGTAGAATTGCTGAAACCAAGTTCCCTCTTTGGCTAGTCGATCTAGATTAGGAGTTTTTGCATAAGGATGGCCGGCAAATGCCGCATCTCCCCAGCCTTGATCATCGGTCAGTATGAAGATGATGTTGGGTGGTCGAGAGGTCTTTTCCTGAGCATAACTTGCATGGCCCGTAACTAGGAGAAGAATCATCGATATGATTTGGGAATGTTTCATAGTCTTCATCGTTGATGCAGAGGCTTCTCTGGTTGTTACCCGGGATACAGCTGAATTAAGATAGAGCGAAATGCAGTTATTTTTAAAGTATGAGTTCTTAGATTGTAACTGAGGGCTCTTTCCAATTTCCAATGATTGAGAAAGATCTCTTATTAATTTGGAGTCTATAGATGAGCTGGAGTCGCTTTTATTTTCGCCCACTTGTAATGGGGTTTATTTGGCTAGTTATGGCCGATTGGTTGTGCGCTCAGCAACCCCCATACGATGTTTATCCTGAAGCGAAGCCACCTTACTATCGAGTGAGGTACGAGGCGTCTGAGGCCCAGGGTAAGCTCTCTTTTCCGGTTAACTATACGATCTGGATTCCCAGCGAGGTAAAAGAGCTTAAAGGTGTTATTGTTCACCAGCATGGCTGTGGTGAAGGATCCTGTAAATCAGGACTGACAGGTGCTTTCGACTTACATTGGCAAGCCCTGGCCAAGAAGCATCGATGCGCACTGCTGGCACCCGCTTATGAGCAGCCAGAGAAAGCCGACTGCCAGTTATGGTGTGACCCACGCAATGGGTCTGCGGAGTCCTTCTTACAAGCGTTAAGCGATCTTGGTAGGCAATCTGGGCATCCAGAGTTGGCGAGTGTCCCATGGGCATTGTGGGGGCATAGTGGTGGCGGACATTGGTGCGGTGGCATGGTGATGCTGTATCCAGAGCGAGTCGCTGCTGCGTGGTTAAGATCAGGGGTACCATTGTTCAAGGAGAATCCGCAACGCAATAACATTCGGGCACACGTCTTACCTGAAGCGGCTTTGAAAGTACCGATGATGTGCAATCTGGGGACAAAGGAAGGTGTAACGGATAAGGAAGGACGCTTTGCTGGTGTGTGGCCTGCGAATGAAGAGTTCTTCAACTTCGTGCGTAGCCGAGGAGGATTAGTGACTGTTTCGGTGGACCCTTTGACCAGTCACGAATGTGGTAATCAAAGATATTTCGCTATTCCATGGTTGGATGCTTGTCTTGAGTCGAGATTATCAATCGATGGCAAGCCAACACTGCGTACGATCTCAGAAGAGGGTGCTTGGTATTCTGAACCACTCGGTGTGCAAGCCGAATCCTCGGTGAGCTATAAGGGCGACAGGCTCAAAGCGAGTTGGCATCTCAATGAGTCAATGGCGAAGATGTGGGAACAGTACGTGCGCGATACGGAAGTGGTTGATAAGACGCCACCGCCGAAAGTGAATCGGGTTACGGTAGAAGAAAATCGCATCCAATGGGAGGCAGAGGGAGATCTAGAGAGTGGTCTTGCTAAGTTCATTATCATTCGCGATGGCACAGAGATTGCGACCCTGCCAGATGGTAACAAAAATCCATTTGGTCGGGCCGTATTCCAAGGCTTGCAGTACAGCGATACGCCTAACCTGCCCTTGGTAAGAATGGAGTATATCGACCAAGCTTTTAAACCCGGTGCAAAGCACAATTATCGAGTTATTTCCGTGAATACGGTAGGCTTGAAATCAGAGTAGGTCTTCATGGCGATCAGGATCGCTATCGGGGAAAGCGAATGTCGACTTCGCTCCTGTGGAGATCGCTCTTGGTTGCGCTTAGCCCCTCACCCCGACCCTCTCCCCAAAGAGCTCTGCGCTGCGCTTGATCTCTTTGAGGAGAGGGAGACCTAAATTCCCCTGCCTCTTAGATGCAGACTCTAGATGCAGGCTCTACGTGAAGACTCTGCATATAG
>JAUMAI010000191.1:0-3234 GCA_032116775.1 Pirellula sp.
GTGGTGCGGCTACCCTTGGCGCTACTATAGAGTCGGTATTGAGTCAGAAATTTTCGGACCTTGAGTTAATTGTAATTGACGATGGTTCGCCTGATGAGACAAGAGTAGTTGTTTCCAAGTACTCTGATCCGCGCTTGAGATACATTCGAAATGATGTAAATTTAGGCCCAGAGGGAAATTGGAACCGTTGTCTTGAAGAGGCTAAAGGAAAATATTTTAAGCTGCTACCCCATGATGATGTGCTTCATCCCGATTGCTTGGGCAAGCAAGTTGAAGTGCTTGATAAAGATATTCGATCTGCCATAGCGTTCGTTTTCTGCGCTAGAAATGTCGTCGACATCAATGGCCAGCACCTAATGACGAGAGCATTTCCTCGGCGTCGAGTTGGAATTATTTCCGCTCCAGATGCCGTTAAGCAATGTCTTTGGCGTGGAACAAATTTGTTTGGTGAGCCTGGTGCGGTACTCTTTCGCCGATCTGACATTGAGCGCACAGGGAAGTTCGATGGTTCGTATCCTTATGTTATTGATCTAGACTACTGGTTCCGACTGCTTGAATTAGGGGATGCTTACTATCTGGATGAGCCGCTGGCCACATTTCGAGTTACAGACAAACAGTGGAGCGTTCGGATTGGGCGATCCCAGGGTACGGATTTTATGAGACTTGTCGAGAAGGTGCGGCCGAGTACTCGATTCGACATTAATCGATTGGATAGATCGATTGCTGGCCTAAGTGCGAGAATGAATACATTGGCTAGACTATGCTTCTATGCAATACACTTTCGTTCATAATTGACGTTATTGTGAATTATTTAATATGAATGAGATTAGATACGAAAGCCTCGAGCGCCTGCGCATTCAAAATCCGGTTGATCGATTGGATTTTATATCTGACCTTTGTACGGGAAAGGTAGTGCTCGATATCGGCTGTTTGGATGAGACGGCACTTAGGAAGCGTGATACCAAACATTGGTTGCATGGTCGCATTTCGACTGTCGCCTCGCATGTGATTGGTATAGATAACTCAGACCTGATCCCCAGTGATGGCATCACCACGAGCGAGCGGTCAATAATTATGCGGGGTGATGGCGTCAATCCGAGTGCTGAATTAATTTCAGACCGTAGCTTTGATTTGATCATCGCGGGTGAGTTCATTGAGCATCTTGAGTGTCCAATGGAATTCTTGAGAAATATGAAACGTCAGTTTCCTGGGCGGGAGTTAATTTTTTCGACTCCCAATGGGGTTTGCTTTGCAAACACGTTTATGGGTGCAATGGGTCGAGAAGTCCAGCACAAGGATCACGTAGCGAATTTCACCTTCAAGATAATCAATACGCTTTGTGTGCGTGCTGGGTTTGAATCCTGGGAGATCCGTCCATATCGATTCTATGCGACGGAGATGATTTTACAGTCTAAAGGGTTAAAGAAATTAACTGCAATAGGTGTTGAGCGCACAATTCGGATTGTTGAGTGGATGTTTCCATTGCTCAGCTTTGGGTACATTGTGAAGGTTAGACTGTGAGCCTGCCGTCACTGTCCTTTCAATGGATTCTATTGCAAGGCCAATCAGTCCGCTATATTTTGATTGGAATTCTAAATACCGCTTTCAGTTTTGGTTGCTATTCCTTGTTCATTTTCTTGGGATTGACTGTTCCGATTGCGAGTTTGATCGCGCTGGTGCTTGGTGTCTTCTTTAGCTTTGTCACGCAAGGCACCCTCGTTTTCCGCAATGCAAGCGGTGTAGCTTTGATAAAATTTATTGTTACTTGGGCCATGATGTATTGTCTGCATGTGTTGATCGTGCAGAGTTTGATGAGCTACGGCATTAACCCATATTTGGGAGGCGTCGTTGCAATGTGCGTGACGACGGTTATATCTTTTTTTCTGATGCGGGATTTTGTTTTTCGAATCCATTCGTCCGCTGGCAAGGCGGCAGACATCCGGAGTTGACATGACTATCCGACTAGATATTGTCGTCCCTTGTTTTAACGAAGAAGAGGTACTGCCCGAAACAAACGGCAGGCTTCTAATCTTGCTCGACAAGTTGGTTTCCACCGGTGTCATCTCATCCGACAGTGGTGTCTATCTCGTTGATGACGGCAGCAGTGACCAGACTTGGCGCATCATTGAATCGTTGTCCGCCGCAGACCGCCGCACACATGGCATAAAGCTCACACGCAATCGCGGCCACCAGAATGCCCTCCTCGCAGGCCTGCTGACTGTTCAGGGCGATGCAATCGTCAGTATCGATGCCGACCTGCAGGATGACGTATCTGTAATCGAACGGATGGTCACAGCGTTTATTGACGGCGCCGAGATCGTTTACGGAGTGCGCGACTCAAGGAAGACGGACACGGCTTTCAAGCGCTTCACCGCCACAGGCTACTACCGGGTGATGAAGCGAATGGGTGTCGACCTTGTCTACAACCATGCCGACTTCAGGCTAATGGGCCGCCGCAGCATCGAGGCATTACGCCAATATGGCGAAATCAACCTGTTTCTGCGCGGAATCGTGCCTCTCATCGGCTATCGCACGGCGACTGTCCTGTATGACCGAGCAGAGCGCTTCGCTGGAGCATCCAAGTATCCGCTGAAGAAGATGCTGGCCTTCGCCGTGGATGGCATCACCTCCTTCAGTGTGGTGCCGCTCCGGCTGATCACCTTGATGGGATTCCTGGTCTCGGTCTTCAGCTTTGCGATGACGGGCTGGGTGCTGTTCGGGCGCCTGATCATGGATGCGGTCATCCCGGGCTGGGCATCGTCCGTGATCCCGATCTACTTCCTTGGGGGGATCCAACTGCTTGGCATTGGCGTGGTGGGTGAGTACGTGGCCAAGATTTACATGGAAAGCAAGCGCAGACCCAGATACTTCATTGAGCGTCTGGCTGGATCCGATTCAGCTCGCACAGGCGCAGCGCCTTCAGCGGCTGCCAGTGCCCCGCCCACAACGCCGACATCGCTTGTTCCGGCACCGGTGCTGAAGTAACGGCCCTCGCGATCACCATCAAGTGTGTCGCTGACGTGCCAGATGTCATGCGACCCGAGGGCGGGAACACTCGTTTTGAGCGATGCGTTGGCCTAGCATCAAAGGTCCCGACGCAGGATTCCGCGCCTTCGCGCTGCATGGCTGCGACCGGCCAGAATCGTCAACCGAAAGCTAGCGCCCATGTGCGGCATCACCGGCATTTTCGATACCCGCACGTCGCGGCCCGTCGCCTATCAGGCGCTGCACCGC
>JAUMAI010000192.1:0-3306 GCA_032116775.1 Pirellula sp.
GCGGCCCTAAACGTCGAAAGTTTGGCACGACTGTGTATTGAACATAATCGTCGGCGCGTTCGGGATATTCGATCGCTTTGACGTTTAACTCTTCTCGCAACATCGCCGCATGATCTTGCAGCCAGCTTAAGTGCTTGTGCTCGGCCAAAACGACTTCCACCCTGGAAAGGGGCTGGCGAACTTTGAGTTTGGAATCCATGCGAGCCGCTCGACCCAATGAAGCAATTTCCCTAAGCGTTGCCATCTGTTCGGCTAAAGCACGATTTTGATACTCTGTATTACCTACTGGATAGTCACAGAGGTGAACACTCTCTCGTACCTTACCCGATACAGGTCGAGTCAATTCCTGCCACATTGATTCGGCTGTGAAAGGTACAAACGGAGCAATAAGCTTCGTGATTACCACTAAGCATTCGTAAAGGGTCCAGTATGCATCGATCTTGTCGGGATCATTGATATCTTCAGCCCAGAATCGATCGCGACTACGACGCACGAACCAATTGCTCAACCCATCCACTAGCTCAATCAGTCTCTGGCATGCCCCGTAATTATCATAGGCATCCATACTGCGTACGACATCATCCGTTGCAAGTGCGACTTCCGATAAAATCCAACGATCCAATTCATCGCGCTGTTCAACCGGACGATATAGTGGCGATTGCCTGAGTTCATCCGCAGTGAGTTGATCGAGTTTCCCGGTGATATCACCTGGTCCCTTAAATCGATCGATCTCACCATAAATGGTGAAGAAACTCAGTACGTTCCACAAACGAAGCAAAAACTCTGGAATACTATCTCGAATTGCTCTCTCGGAATAAATGATAGAATTCCAAGGCGCCTGATTGGCAAAGAAATACCAGCGCAAGGCATCGGCACCATGATTATCGAAAATTTCTTGCGGACTTCGATAATTGCGAAGCTGCTTGGACATCTTGCCTGTCTTGCTCACATAGGCAGTGCCGCATTCGGCGCGAGCTTCTTCCTCAGTCAAGAATCTTCGCTTGCCATCTTTGCTTTCGTACCATTCGGCTAACATTAAACCGAGCACGATACAGTTACGAAATGGGTGCGGATACTCGCGTATCGCGTGATTCTCATCAGCAACAGCGCCCTGTCCTTTGGAGGAATCTGGTTGGCCGAAGAGCATGGTACTAATTGCCAACTGGCTATAGAACCAACCTCTCGTTTGATCGATCGCTTCAGAGATGAAATCCGCGGGAAATTGTTGTGCAAAAGTCTCTTTGCCGGTGTGTGGATAGCCCCACTGAGCAAACGGCATGGCACCACTATCATACCAGCAGTCGATCACTTCACTGACTCGCTTCATGCGACTATCAGCAGCGTAAGGCGACTGATAGGTGATCGCGTCGATGTATGGCTTGTGGACCTTCAAATCCTCCACCAAATCGGGATTTGCAGCCTTCGCCTTCAGCCAGACCTCGGTTCCCTGAACTCCTGGCTTAGCTACAAGTTCTTCGTAGCGGCCAACCGCTTCCATCTTGCCCTTTTTCTCGCAAACCCAAATGGGTAAAGGAGTGCCCCAATAACGCTCGCGCGATAAAGCCCAGTCGACGTTACTTTCTAAGAAGTTACCAAAGCGACCGTCGCGAATATGTTCTGGCAGCCAACCAATCTTTTTGTTGTTGGCAACCATCGCGTCTCTAAATGCGGTGGTTTTAATGAACCAGCTTTCGCGCGGGTATTGGATCAATGGATCCTGGTCCGCTCTCCAGCAGAAGGGATAATCATGCAGGTATTGCTCTTGGTGGTAAAGCAAATCGGCCTCGCGCAAAGAGCGAGTCACTGTCCGATCAGCATCCTTAACCCACACACCTTCCAGTGATGGCACATCACTGGTGAATTTACCATCCGCCCCAACAGCGCAGATAAGTTTCGGAGCCTGCCCTGCCACATAGCGCTCTTGTTGTTTGAGCAAGACTTCAAAGTCGACTTCACCGAAAGCTGGAGCCAGGTGCACCAGTCCCGTACCACTGTCGGTGGTCACAAAGTCGGCCGCGACAACTCGCCAGTATTTGTGCTCCGTTCCACCTTGTCGAAGTTCACCCTGCTCATCACCCATTTTTTTCGAGTAGTAATCAAACGGCGGGCGATAACGCCAACCAATCATTTCACGACCCTTAATCGTCCGCTCGACTTCTAAGTTGAGTTTCGCTTTTTCAGCAAGTGTGCCCACAAGAGCTTGGGCTACAATCAATCGCTTTCCGCTCCCATCCTGACAAACGGCGTATTCAAGTTCAGGATTCACAGCGGCAAACTGATTACTAGGCAAAGTCCACGGAGTGGTTGTCCAGACAATCAAACTTGTGTCGGGCTTATCAATCAATGGGAAGCGAACATAAACGCTCGGATCGGCCACTTGTCGGTAGCCTTGCCCAACTTCGCCACTGCTCAAGGCGGTTCCCCCTTGAGCCCACCACCACACGATCTTGTAGCCGCGATAAAGCAACCCGCGATCAAAAAGATTTTTAAGAGACCACCAGACGCTTTCAACGTAGCTCTGATGATAGGTCACATAGGCGTCATTCAGGTCGATCCAGAATCCGAGACGCTCAGTCAACTGCTCCCACTGCTGCATGTACCGCCAAACGCTTTGCTGACAGCGCTGGATAAACGGCTCAACGCCGTAAGCCTCGATTTCATCCTTGCCATGGATACCGAGTTCTTTACAGACTTCGACCTCCACGGGAAGTCCATGAGTATCCCAGCCTGCTTTGCGGAGGCAGTGATAGCCACGCATGGTGCGATATCGCGGGAAGAGATCTTTGATCGCCCGCGTTAAGCAATGCCCCGGATGCGGCATGCCATTAGCAGTTGGCGGCCCTTCGTAAAAGACAAACGAAGGGCCACCCTTACGCTGTTCTAAACTGCGTTGGTAGACGCGATTAGCTTTCCAGAATTGTAGGACTCGCTGCTCTAGGTCGGGAAACCGAACCTCAGTGCTAACCGCTTTAAACATGGATGCGCAATACCTCAATCGTCAAAGTCAGGATCTTCACCTGGCTCGACCTCTCCATCTAGATCCTCATCGTCAAGGTCGTCTTCGTTTTCAGAGAGGCCGTCGTCATCTGGTTCAATATCGTATTCGTCTTCTAGTTCTTCTTCAAAGTCATCGTCGAAGTCATCATCGAAGTCATCTTCGTCAAAATCCTCAAAAGGATCATCATCTTGTTCTACACCATCGTCATCACCGAGTTCGTCGCCCTCTTCTTCCTCCGGTTCATCGTCATCCCCCCAAGATGCCACGATAAACTGCCCAGACGTCCCGGCCAGTGCCAAACGAACGGT
>JAUMAI010000193.1:0-8928 GCA_032116775.1 Pirellula sp.
CGCTAGGCAGACGGCAAGCGGCGCGACCTGAAGCATTCATGAAGGGTGCGTTTGGATCACGGGTATATAAGCGATGCGGCTGACCGTTGGTTCGAACAACCATGACGTTTGGCTCTTCTTGTCTCCATTGCAAGGCACCCTTGGTACCGTCGATTTCAATGAAGAGATCGTTCTCACGGCCATGACTGATCTGAGAAGCGGTCACGGTTCCGAGGCCACCGTTCTCGAAGCGAATCACTGCGGTGCCATAATCATCAAGACGCCGGCCAGGCTCAAAAGTTTTCAGGTGGCAACTGATATCAGCTGGCAGCAATCCCGTCATGTAACGAGCTAAGTTGTAGGCATGAGTGGCGATATCGCCGAAGCAACCAGCAACGCCGCTCTTGGTAGGATCGGTTCGCCAAGCTGCTTGTTTTTGGTTGTCGGCTTCTAACCGAGTACGGAGCCAGCCCTGAATATAAAATGCGCGAACAGCTTGAATTTCTCCGAGCTCACCACTTTGAATCATTTCACGGGCTTGTCGCACCAATGGATAGCCGGTGTAGTTATGCGTGAGGGCGAAGACGACGTTCGACTTATCCACAATGGCCGCAAGCTCTTCTGCCTGCTTGAGATCAAATGTCATCGGCTTGTCGCAGACGACATGAAACCCAGCTTCAACAGCCGCTTTGGCGATTTCATAGTGGGTGTGGTTAGGGGTCGTCACGGCGACGAAGTCGATGCGTTGATCGGCGGGAAGCTGGGCTTCTTTGGCAAACATTTCCTGATATGAGCTATAAGCTCGCTCGGCTGGGATATCGTAATCGGGAGCGGAAGCTTTCGAGCGTTCGGGATTACTGGACAAGGCGCCAGCCACAACTGTGGCTCGGTTATCCAAACAAGCAGCGATGGAATGGACACGGCCGATGAAAGAACCTTGTCCGCCGCCGACTAAACCCATACGAAGTTTGCGTTGAAGTGGCCCGTTGGTCATGAGAGGAACTCCAGCTGGTCGATGAAGAATATGGAGAAATGGAGGGATAGCGTTGGAACGGGGCTCAGTTTATGCGCTTTGCCGAGCCCTATCCAGGGCTGGGGCGAACCCCCAGGCTCCTTTGTAGCAAATCCCGCGATTATCTGTCAGCCGCTCGCTATGATGGTGATGGGCTGGGAGAAGCGTTAGGATATTAGTGCTTTGAGATGTTAGTCAATCAATGAATCCGCCGAAACTGGTGGGCCGAATTGTGCACTTCAGAGGCCGAACCAGCCTTCACGGATGAGTTGTTAGAAACTAGCGACTGGGAAGAATCTCCGGTCGATTCTACGAGCCTTGCAGCATTGAGATCGAAAGTGGTTTTGGTAGGACAATCCAAAACTGGGCAGCAAAATTTCACTAGTTCGCCAAAAATGCGTAGATGTTTTCTTTTCTAGAATGGCTTCCTGGAAGGTAGCGAGGGGCGTTTTATGGATGCGACGGAAAATCGAACGGGAAAAACGATTAGCTTTTGGAAAGGTGCCACCGCGGGGCTCTTCTGCGGTTTGGTGATGTTGGCTTTGGCGATCTGGCTTCGCCCAGCCCAACCGGCAGCGGTTGAATTGCCACCCGAGTTGCTGCGAGCATCGGCCACTCATGGCTCGAGCAATTTTGCGGTAGCGACTGGCCAGGTTTCGGACGAAGCCGAAGGGGTTTTTTTCCTCGACTTTTTAACTGGCGAGCTAACCTGCTGGGTTTATTATCCACGTATCCAAGCGTTCAATGCTAAATTCACCGCTAACGTTTCGGCGGCCCTGCCTGCAGGTGGTCAGAATCCGCAATATTTGATGGTTACGGGAAATATTTCTGGGGTTCGCGGCACTGGCAATGCTCGTCCTGGGGGATGTTTGGTGTACGTAGTTGAGCCGACGACCGGAACTTTTGTCGCCTATGCGATACCTTGGAACCGAGCTGTTGAAAACACCGCGGCTCCCCAAGCCGGGGCACTGGTTCCAGCGGGTGGAGGCCAAGTCAGCACTCGCGGCGGTGTGATTCGCGACAACAAGTAGTGTCGCTTAACGCCGTAAGGGGGAAAAAACTGAGGCACGATCTGTCGGATTTTTGAGAATGCGACAAGATCGAAGCCCCTTCCGGCGAATCACTCGGTAATATATGGCAATTATTCGCCCATCAGGGCTTTGGCTTTTCCGGCTGAAGCCCCTTTTTGTTAGTTCTTTGAAGACAGGTATGACTTGAATGTCATTTCAGGAATGGATCAGCGGTCGTGTCTTCCGGTTCGTACACGGCAATAACCTCGTATACAACACCTGCTGGGAAGATCCGCGTTTGGATCGCAAAGCGATGAACCTGAGCAGCAGCGATCGAGTGATGGTGATCACTTCCGCCGGCTGCAATGCGTTAGACTATTTGCTAAATGGACCAGCCGAAGTTTTCGCAGTCGACATGAACCCGCGACAGAACGCTCTGCTCGAGTTAAAAACGGCAGCCATACGCGGACTGGAATACGAAGACTTTTTCAAAATGTTTGGGGATGGCTATCTCCCCAACATCGACAAAATCTATCCGCAGAAGTTGCGCAACAATCTCAATCCATGGTCGCAAAAGTATTGGGATAAATACATCGCTTTCTTCAACAATCCACGCCGTTCCTTTTACTTCCGCGGCACCTCCGGTGGATTCGCGCGAGCCATTAACTTTTACATCAATAAGTGGGCACGCATTCGTCCCCAAATAAATGACCTTTTAGCCGCCAAATCGTTATCAGAACAGCAAAGCCTATACAGCCAAGTTCATAAAAAGATATGGACTCCCACCATGAAATTGGCGATGGCGCGCGACACAACGATGTCGATGCTCGGAGTACCTAAAGCTCAACGCTTGCAGATCGACAAACAATATCCAGGTGGAATATTGAAGTTTATCGAAGATTCTCTTGAGGCTGTTTTTGCGAAGCTCCCGATTCACGACAACTATTTCTGGCGCGTTTATATCAACGGCAAGTACACTCCTGACTGCTGCCCAGAGTATTTGCGCGAAGCCAATTACCAACAATTAAAAAATGGTTTATTGGATCGTCTCTTCATTCATACCGATAGCGTTCAAGGCTTCTTGGAAAAAGTCGATGGGCCGATCACGCGACTCGTTTTGCTTGATCACATGGATTGGTTGAGCGACCGCTTCTTTCCGTTATTGGAATCGGAATGGCAAGCCATCATCAATCGAGCGGGGCCAAATACGCGCATTCTGTGGCGAAGCGGAGGCTTGCGCACAGACTTCCTCGATAAAGTTCAAGTCAAAGTGAACGGTCAGCAGCGGGAACTACCTGAGCTTCTGAAGTACCATGAGCAATTAGCGGCCGAACTGCATCCGCTCGACCGAGTCCACACTTACGGTAGCTTCTATATCGCTGACCTTGCTGCTTGAGATGAAACCACATGAGTCTATTGAGCGATCTTAAGATCCTCTACCACATGGCCCTTCGCCCAATCCGAGGCAAAAGCCATGCGGAACGATTAGAGAGTTTTTATAGCGGTCAAGCGGAAGCCTACGACGACTTCCGCAAACGACTTTTGCACGGCCGCGAAGGATTGTGGCAGAAAATAGGACCGCAGCCTGGAGCAACCTGGGTCGACATGGGTGGTGGAACAGGAGCGAATCTTGAATTTTTTGGGCCCGCGATCGAGCAGCTCAAAAAGATCTACGTTGTAGATTTGGCTGGGTCTTTGCTCAAAGTTGCCCGCCAGCGAGCTGAGAAAAACAATTGGAATCACGTCGAAACGGTAGAAGCTGATGCTACGCGCTGGCAACCATCCGAAGGGCAAGTGGATGTTGTTACCTTTTCCTACTCGTTGACGATGATTCCTGATTGGTTTGCGGCAATCGACAATGCCCTCACCATGCTGAAGCCAGGTGGCTTGATTGGCGTGGTTGATTTCTACGTCGCTCGCAAGCACCCAGACGATGACCTCAAGAAACATGGCTGGAGTACGCGTAGTTTCTGGCCCCTCTGGTTTGCTAACGATAACGTCTTTCCATCCTCAGAGCATTTACCTTACCTGAGATATCGAACCCAAACTGTGTGGTTGAGTGAGAATCGCGCCAAGGTTCCTTACCTACCATTAGTTCGAACTCCTTACTACCAATTTATTGGCTCCAAGAAAAAATAGTCCCTCTCCTCTGTTTCTTTTCAGGAGACCTTCGATGGCTAACGACCGCCGAGACTTTCTTAAGACTGCTTCTTGCTTGGCTGCAGTAGCAGGTGCGACTTCTGTGACCACCGTACAAACCACCAGCGCCGCTGAGGAACCGCAACTTCCTGGACGCACTCCCCATACGAAATTCGCCGTCAACGTCGAAATGTGGTGGAGCAGACTTCCATTTCTGGATCGTCTAAGAAAGTGTGCAGAGCTGGGATTTTCGGGCTATGAGTTCTGGCCTTACGAAGGAAAAGATATCGCGGCCGTTATCAAACTGAGTGAAGAACTCAAGCTGACCTGTGCGCAGTTTACTGCTTGGGGTTTTGAACCAGGCATGAATAACCCCAGCAATGAAAATGCGTTTGAAAAGAAGATTATTGAGGCGTGCAAAATTGCCCATCAACTTAATTGCAAAAAGATGACTGTAGTTGCGGGCAATAACCAAAAAGGTATGACGCAAGATGCGATGCTCGCACAAGTGGTGAAAGCTCTTAAGCGTGTGAAACCGATTGTGGAAAAAGAACAAGTGATGCTCATTCTCGAACCGATGAATGGTCGAGTCGATCATCCCGGACATTGCCTTTATGGTAGTGTGGATGCGGTCAAGATTTGCCGTGAAGTGGATTCGCCAATGGTTAAAATCAATTGGGATCTTTATCACATGCAAATCAGCGAAGGTGACCTGTGCGGTCGCCTGAAAGATGGCTTCGATCAAGTTGGCTATCTACAACTAGCAGATCATCCAGGCCGCAATGAACCGGGCACGGGTGAAATCTACTATCCCCGAGTGCTCAAGCAAGCTTATGAACTCGGTTACCGAGACTATGTTGGCTTAGAGTGCAATCCGAAAAGGGATGAGAAGAGTGCAGCGGAAGGCGTAGCTCGAGCCGATCAGTGGTAGTATCGACCATGGTTCGCTTCATATCCCGAGCAGAAGAAACGTTGTCGAAGAAACAAGAGAGTTTCTCGGACACAGTGCGAACAGTAGCCGCTATGGCCTGACTTCGTTGAGCTAGAGCGATCCTGTGCGCGATCGCTCTAGCCAAGGCCTTCATTAATATCGGAGCAGGCAGGCTCGTTTCGACAATATACAAAAGCGTTGCGAGCCGAGTTTCCTTGCGACTCTCGATAATGCTTCGAGTTGCCTTCGATATCTTAGATCACTCACCTGTCTGTAGTTCTTTAAGTGCATCGATCACTTGTTGATCATGTCCATCGACGCTAACTTTTTTCCACACTTTGGCGACATTGCCAGTAGCGTCAATCAAGAATGTTGAGCGTTGGATTCCCATGCTCTTCTTGCCATACATATTCTTTTCGCGCCAAGCACCGAACTTTTCAGCTACCGCATGGTCTTCATCGGCGAGAAGTGGGAAATTAAGCTTATACTTTTGTTTAAACTTAACGTGCGACTCCACGCTATCTGGACTTACGCCGAATACCTTCGCTCCGAGTTTAGTTAGTTCGCTGCTGCGGTCTCGGAAGGCACATGCTTCCTTAGTGCAGCCTGGCGTGTCATCCTTCGGATAAAAATAAATTACGACCGGCTGTCCTTTTAATTCAGACATTTTCACTTTCGAGCCGTCATCTGCTTTCAGGGTAAATGCGGGGGCCTTAGCTCCCTCTTCAATCCAATCGCTCATTTCGATGCCTACCTGTACTGTAATGATTAGTTTTTCTGTGACACTTCTCTCTGGCGGTCACCAACGAACCGCCGGAAAGTCCTTTCAACGGTGATTTTTCCAGCGATAAACAGCTTTTCCACCAAGGATAAGCACGTCTACTTCGTGGGATAAATGAACGACGTGCTGGAGGTTTCCGGGATTTTAGTGATGAAGATCAGGGAGAAGTGTCTCTTTTCCATCTATTTTCGAGGGAGGTGAAGCCTACCTGCGAACTGATTTCGGGGTATTGTTGTCTAGAGGTCAAGTTGGCTCATTGCAAAAGCGTAGGGCTCGTCGTTTCTTTATTTGGACGCTACTATTACAATAGAGGGGGTTCAGTGAGCAAGTTGCTCGCTGGAAGTCGTCATTGAGGGAAAGAGATTCCCGCAGATTTTGCTCCCTGGCACGCTAATGCCTTATTTATCTTTTGGACAGGACCCCCATCTAGAATGGCTGAGAAGACGCATCGGGATGTAGACACAAAAGCGACGGTACCGATGGTCCCGGCGAGTCAAATCGCACATAGCTTGGAGATGGCTAAGGCTGTTGTTAAGGCTGCAGCGGAGAATCGGGGCCAGGATATTATGGTCCTGGATTTGACCGGAGTTACCTCGCTTTTCGATTTCTTTGTATTGGTTACGGGCAGCAGTCGCCGACAGTTGGGAGCGGTGGCAGACGAGATCGAATTAGCAATGAAGGGCTTGGGGGAAAAGAAGCTATCGATTTCTGGTTTAGAGGAAGGACGCTGGGTGGTTATGGACTACGGCAGTGTCGTCATTCATCTGTTCGATGAAGAAACTCGTGGCTATTACAATCTTGAGAATCTCTGGGCGGATGGCAAGCTGGTGGATGTCAGCGAAATCGTAAACAGTTCTTCCGCTTCGATGGCACGATACTCTTCGTAAGCCAACAGCGATAAAATCATTCTCTCGCTCATTTGACAGGCTTGTAAGACAGGCCTGTTTTTATTTTCCCGATCGTCGTTTTGTTACAGGCAATTGAAATTAGAAAGTCATTGGGATGTTGCTCATCGAACTGGTAAGGGAACGTTTTGCCACAGCACTCAATCAAATGGGACTCGATGGAGCTGCACTGTCGCAGCGAGTGACAACGGTTCGAGATCCGCAGTTCGGTGACTATCAAGCCAATCTTGCGATGGGACTCACAAAACAACTTGGCAAGGACCCGATGGTTATTGCTCAGGAGATTGTAGAGCGAGTTGAATTATCTGATTTGTGCGATACGCCCGTGATTGCGCCGCGAGGCTTTATCAATCTGAAGCTCAAGAATTCAGTGATTACCGATGCGTTACAGAAGGTAGCTAAATCGGATCGATTAGCGGTCGGCACTGTCGCTCATCCACGAACTTATATTTTAGATTATTCATCACCTAACGTGGCTAAGCCGATGCACGTTGGACATATTCGCTCTACAGTGATTGGTGATGCGATTGCCAAGGTACTGAAGTTCTTGGGTCATCGAGTGATTACAGACAATCACTTGGGTGACTGGGGCACCCAATTCGGAATGATCATCTACGGGTATAAGCATTTTGTCGATCCAGTCGCTTTCGAATCAGCGCCTGTTCCGGAACTATCCAGACTTTATCGAGTTGTCCATCAATTGATTGAATGGCAGGACGCGGAGCGTGATCTCCCTAAAGCGCGCGCCGCCTTTGATAAATCGACCGAAAAATTAGCGAAGGCTAAAAGTGATTTTGGTGCGTTGGTGGCCACCGATAAGAAAGCCAAAAAGGCGGTCGATGATGCCGAGAAGGAACTCGCAGCGGCCGCCGCTAAACTGGAAAAGCTTCAAGAATCTCTCGAGAAACAGTCTGAGAATCCAGCCTTGTCGAGCCGTTCCCAAGAACATCCCAATCTAGAAAGTAAAGCCTTAGAGGAAACGGCGAAACTTCATTCCGGCGACCCGGAGAATAAAGCTCTGTGGGAAAAATTTCTACCTCTGTGCCTCGATGCGATCCATCACATTTATGATCGCCTGGATATCCAATTTGACATGGAACTGGGTGAGAGTTTCTTTCATGACCGACTCGGTCCGTTAGTGCAGCGATTGCTTGATCGAGGTATGGCGACCATCAGCGAAGGGGCTGTCTGCGTATTCATGAAGGGATTCGATGTCCCGATGATTGTTCGCAAGCAAGATGGTGCCTTTTTATATGCAACGACTGACTTGGCTACGATCGAATATCGAGTCGAGAAGTTCAATCCCGATGCGATTCTCTATGTCGTAGACCATCGCCAAAGCGATCACTTTGCCAAACTATTCGCGGCAGCGAGACAAATAGGCTACGAACGCCAGGAGCTCAAGCATGTCTCTTTCGGAACGGTGCTTGGCAAAGATGGCAAGCCATACAAGACCCGCTCTGGAAGCGTTGTTGGCCTCGAACCGTTGCTCGACGAAGCTATCGAGCGTGCTTTTCAGGTTGTCGAATCGCTTCCAATCCCAGACGAAGAAAAACGGAATGTGGCCCAAACGGTCGGCTTGGGAGCGATCAAGTATGCTGATTTGGTCCATAATCGTACCAGCGATTACGTATTTGACCTGGAAAAAATGGTACGACTCGACGGCCATACTTCAGCTTATATCCAATACAGCTATGCAAGAACGCGCAGTATTTTGCGTAATTCTGGCAAGCAACTCGATGGCGAAGAAATCGGCTTAATTCATATCCGTTTGGAGCACCATGCGGAGCGAGATCTAGCTTTAAGCCTGCTGAGACTTGAAGATGTAATGCTGCAGGTCTCCTGTGATTACTTACCGAATTTATTGGCAGATTACCTCTATGATATCTCCAAAGCGTTCAGCTCTTTCTTTGAGCAGTGCCCGGTATTGAAAGCTGAAACGGACGAGTTGCGTCAGAGCCGTTTAGCTCTATGCGAAATAACCGGAAGAACTTTGCGTTTAGGCCTGGAGCTTTTAGGAATCAAAGTCGTCGAGCGAATGTAGTCGCCTCAGCAGGGGGGCCGCAGCGGGCTATTCCGATGCAGGCACTACAGATTTGGGACATCCTTGATTGGATGTAATATTTTTTAGCATTTATTGATATTTGATCCGCTAAATAATATTTCTCTAA
>JAUMAI010000194.1:0-2581 GCA_032116775.1 Pirellula sp.
CAGTACGAGTAGAAATACTTAATGTGACTGTTTCAATCAACTTCCAGCACGACTGCTCAGGCAGTTTTGCTGGAAGTTTTTGTTGTAACGAAATTGAATGTGGGCAGATAAGTAAGAGCGAAAGGTAATAGGTTATGGTTTTGCGGGGTCAGTGGCAAAGAGTTTTACGAGTGTCGTTGATAGCCACCTACGGTATGCTTGGGGCAACGAATTTGACCTCTCGGATTTGTATGGCGCAGGATGAGAAAGCAGCTGCTGCTTCAGGTCCTACTCTGGCTGATCCCAAAGTTGTTGCTGCTGCTCAAGAACGTCTCAAGCAACTAGGAAGTGTTGCCAAGAGCACTGTCGTCGATGGCAAGTTGACGGAAATCTCTATCTCGGATGGTTCAGCTGTAACGGCAGATGATATTGAGCTCTTCGGGAAACTAAAGGATTTGACGAAATTACAAATCCTAAACTGCCGTGAATTCAACGATGACATGGTTGCCAAACTGAGCGGCCTGACAAAACTAGATACCTTGGGTATTACCAATTCCGTCATCACCGATGCGGCCGTTGCAAGCATCGTTAAAGCTTTTCCGGATCTTGTCGAGCTTGACCTATCATCGAATACCAACATGACCAGCTCCGTGTTGCGGCAAATCGCAACTCTCACCAAGCTGCAGCGTCTTACCTTGCTACAGAATCGCTTCAATGACCTCAGCACACGTCGACTCGCCAAGCTCGAAGAGTTACGTGCTTTAGATTTGAGGGGAAACATGGAAGCAGGCGATATGACGATGGAAGTGTTGGGTGAACTGCCTCATCTATCCGCTCTTAAGCATCGTAGTACCGCGGTGACTGATTACGGTATGGAGAAGTTAGCCAGCAGTTCAACGATTACATCCTTGCTAATGCAAGATTTCGTCATCACCAGCGAATCTGGTAAGCATTTGGCAAAATTTGATAAGCTCAACTCTTTGGAAATCTTCCGTTGCCAAGGTTTTGGCTCCGAAGGAGTGTTGGCTCTCAAAGGAATGAAAATTAATCGCTTAACCTTGCGAGATCTTCCTAACATCGGTGATCCTGCACTTGAAGTTTTGCGGGACTTACCGGCGCTAAAACGTCTCTACTTGCATGAAATCGCTTCGCTGACAGACGATGGTCTCAAGAATTTGGCGACGGCTCAATCCTTAGAGCTTTTGGACATCTGGAGTGTGCCGAAAATGACAGATGCCACCGTGGAAGTTATTGCGAAGTTACCGAATCTAAAAGAACTCTCGATTCGCGAAACTGCGATCACAGAGAAGGCCATCGACACGATTTTATCGATGCCGAAATTGCAGACTCTCACCCTCAAGAACAACGGTCTTATACCTGAAGCAGCTTTAACTAAACTCAAAGCGAAGAAGTGGAGTAAGCTGGACTTGGGTTCCTCGGCGCCTGCGGCTGCGCAATGATAGCAAAGGCTTTCAGCGAGATGTGATCCGAAGGTTCGGGGCGGGCCTTCGGATTTTTTATGCGCGAACAGCAGCAAGAAATTACCCAGATTTCCTTACGAGAAAGTATATTCGAATCGTTTAATCTTCCCAAATTGAATAATCCGAAGAACTAACTTGGACTTCAGATTATGCGATGGGGGGGCAATGTTATGGTTCGCACCAAGCAATGGTTCAATTTGCTTTTGCTGTTCGCTCTGCTTGTCACTTTGAACTTCGCTGTCGCTAATGGGCAAACTAACGAAGCGAGTACTACTGGCTCTGCAGGCCAGGAAGAGTTACTGAGTCGAATCGAAGCTCTCGAGCAAGAGATGCAAAATTCAGGTGAGCGGATTCTCGAGCTGGAAAACAAACCAGCGGCTGAACCTGCACCGGATAAGCCAAAGTATCCCAACGTGGCTATCAGTGGCGTGTTCCAAACCGATGCGGTGATGTTTCATCAAACAGACGAAAGTCGGGCCGCTTACGGGGAAATTCAAAATGGTGCTGATTTTCGGCGGGCACGCTTAGGGGCAAAAGGTGCTGTTAGCGACAGTATGGACTACTTCCTGCAGGTTGACTTCGGTTTCTTTGGTCGGCCGACTCTAACCGATCTATGGGTTGATTTTAAGGATGCGACACCGTTTGGGACAGTTCGCGTTGGGCAGTGGAAACAACCTTTCGGTTTGGAAGCCGCAAGTAGTTTTCGCTATACAACGTTCATGGAACGTTCGACCTCGTTTCAAGCCCTGGTACCATTTCGACATATAGGCATTGGGATTTACGATTACTCGCAGGATGAAAATTGGACATGGGCTGCTTCTTACTTTCGAACAGGCCAAGATCAATTTGGTGGTTCCTTGAGCACGGATGGTGGCAATGGAATGGCTGGGCGAGTCACACGCTTGCTTTATTACGATTGCCAGGGAACCGAGTATCTACATCTCGGCACGGGATATTTCCTCAACGCACCTCCCGATGGGCGAGCACGGTTTCGTAGTATTCCTGAGATTTATGTTGGTGACTTTTCGTTACCGAGTGGCGAACCAATTGGCAGTAGCGGGCAATCTATTGCTACCGTTGCAAATGGTACGCCATTTTTTGTTGATACGGGAACACTGTTG
>JAUMAI010000194.1:2591-4111 GCA_032116775.1 Pirellula sp.
AAACGAGCCTAACTCAAACTTTAGGTAAGGAACTTTTGTGGGTGCATGGGCCTTTGTCTTTGCAGAGTGAATTGATGGGGACCTATGTTGATAGTGCGTCGGTTGAGAATGGATTTCTTTGGGGCTCTTACATGCAGGTAGGTTACTTTTTAACCGGAGAACACCGACCTTACGATCGCAGGAGTGGAGCGATCGATCGTGTTAAACCGAAGCACAGTGTTTCGAAGTCAGGTGGTTTTGGTGCATGGGAAGTAGCCGCTCGCTGGTCATATCTCGATTTGACCGATCGCCAAATACAAGGTGGCGAAATTCAAGATTTTACAGCCGGTGTGAATTGGTATGTCAATCCGTACTGCAAGTGTGTTTTCAACTACATTCATGCCTGGGCCGAGTCGCGTCCCATCCGAAATGGAACGATCATTGGAAGCAACATGATTGATTCACAAACCGACGCCTTCGCACTACGTTGTCAAATCGACTTTTGAGCCAACAAATGTTGGGTCAACGCTCATCGCTGACACTCTTGATACGGGCTAACACCAGATAATTTGCCGCCCACAGCAAAACACTCTTGCTATCTGTACAATGTACGAGAGGTTTCAATTACCGTTTCAGGAACCTCCGAGACAAATAGATTTGAAAGTGGAGAAGGTCGATGAAAATTGATGTTGTGGCGCATATCCATGCCAAACCTGGCAAGGAGAAAGAGCTAAAGTCGGTGTTGGAAGGCTTTGTGGCCCCGACCCGTCAAGAGGATGGTTGTATTCGTTATGATTTATTCGTCGATTTGGATCATCCGACCAAGTTTACTTTTATCGAGGAATGGGCAAGTCGCGAGGCTTTGGCTAAGCATGGACAATCTGCTCACATCACTGCAGGGCGTGAAAAATTCCCCGATCTTCTCGCAGAGCCAGCCTGGGTCCAAGTTGTCAGCCAGATCAAATAGTATTTGACTGTTGCAAGTTATCGCAATGGCAGCCAGGCTATTCCGCTAGTTGCCATTGCTCATTAAAGAAGCCTGCTACGCGGATCTTGCCTGGCATCTGACTGGTGTTTGGGACTGTGGTATCGATGATTGCCCAATCAGGCAGCATGGGAATCTGGCGAGCGTTATTTAAGTAGGCATACTCCCTAAAGGTGAAGCCACTGTTCAGGACAATGTATCGATCCGGATTGTACGGATTGGGGTAAACCATAACCAACGCAGAGTTGCTGGCTGGATATTCGTTCTTGCCGACAATTATTTTCTCGGCAGTCCACTTGATGGGTAGCCTCTCGACCAAATTCGCGATCACTGGATTGGTTGAGGGCGAGCCAAAAAGAATCCAGTTGCAGTCCAAGTTCGAATCCAAAAGTTTCTGCTTCAACTGAGTGGGTGGTGTCGTGCGTAGTAAGTCCGCGATCTTCTGCCCGTTTTCTGTAGGGGTATCACCTCGAAAATGGCGTTTCCACTGGCTCAATGTATGTTCGCTTTCTGCTCGTAGCCAAGAGTTATGACTTGTAGCGGAGTCTGCTGGAGC
>JAUMAI010000194.1:4121-7049 GCA_032116775.1 Pirellula sp.
GCGCCTCGATTTTTTCGAGTTTTCGACTTTCTCGCCTCGCGTTGGTGCTGTTGGGGGGGAAATCGTATTGAGCGACAGACCGAAGGGTGCGATCTTGTTGAAGTTCATCTCCAGATCGTGAGTCATTTGCTGGTATGAACACGAGTCGAGACATGAATGCGTCATCGATCGGACCTTGAAGACCAGGACGTTTTCCTAATTCTGCGGAGCTAACCTTAGAGTGAAGCTTCCATGCATCCTCTGATCGTTCCAAGGTTATGTCCCAAAAAGTTCTATTTTGTGAATCGACCTTTTGAGATTTCCTATCAACACCCAGAGTCACATCATCGATAGTAATCGTGAGGCTTTGCTGCGCTTCGGGAGCAAGCAGTTCTACTGGAAGAGTAACATGTAACCTTTCAATGTTTTTCGTAGTTAGCTTGATCATCTTGGGCTCGCGAGAGGCAACAACCCTCGATTCGGTCCAATGCTTTTTCAATCGCTCTATCGATATCCAAGAATGCTTTGGGTATCGCAGTGTGTACGTAGTGAAATCGATCGTCTCCGGATATTCTATCCGACCTGTGTCTGCCCATCGCTCCATCTGCTCCGTGATAATTACCTTGGAGTCAGGATGGAATTTATGTTCGGTTTGAGGGCCGATGATATGCTGTAAGGAGATACCTCGGGCTTTCAAGCTCTGTTCCATCACATCGGCCGCTTGTTTTTGACGATCAAGTTCGCCGCTGTATGCGATCGTATTCAGGTATTTCAAGTTTCCAGACCAGTCGGGGCAGTCATACCAATGCAGGAGATCTTTTTGGTACCAAGTAGGCTTGAAATCCTCTTTCTGGAAAATCCGCAGGAATTCAGAGGTCTCGCTGAAGCCAGCGCCCGGCGTGGCAGCAAACCAGTGGTCGGGATAATGAACAGCCATCTGCCAGCAACCTGCCCCACCCATAGAAAATCCACGAATGCTGATGCGATTGGGATCGACTGCAACGAGTCTTTTAACAAATTCCATACTCTCTAAAACATCGATCTCCCCTGCAAACTTAAATGCATTGCTGTATCTGCCGTAAGGGTGCAGTACCCAGGTGTTCTGTGGAGTAAATTCACCTGGCTGATTGAGACGTCGTTGGAGAAAAGCCACTTCACTTGTTTTTTCGTCACGACCATGCAGCCACACATCGAGTCGAACAGGTTTATCTGCGGAGGGTGCCCAGTTTTCGGGAATGACCAATCCCATGGGTTGATACGAGCCATCGATATCTGAGCGAAAGCAGCCTATGACTAAACGTGAGCCATTTTTAACAGTGCTATCGCTCAGCAGCAAATCAAGGCCTCGCTTCCCAGATTTCAATTTGGAAAGACGTTCTTTGGCAATCGAAAGCAACTGATCGGCAAAAGCAATTTCATTGTCACTGTAGAACATCGCTTCATCAACAGTCATTTGGATTGCGCGTAATAATCCGCGCACTTGAGCAATATCGTCAGGTGGTAGGTTACCCAGCGATTCTAACTCTTGGATGATGGAAGCTGACCCAAGCTTCCATGATGTCATCTTCTCGGGTGATACATCTAAACCCTTAGAAGGTACCAACCGAACCTTATCGGGAAAATTGTCGTCTGGTCCATCTGCTCCGGCCAACGGCGAACTTAAAAATATAATACAGCCCAGGTACATGAGACGAATGAAAAGATTTGCTTGTGCCGCAGTGCTTGAAAGGCAAGGCTTACGTTTATTCATGGTAGGCGAGTGTCCGTCTGATGATTCACGGAGGGGGGGAGAAAGACGAGAAGTATGTAACTGGCCAGTGGTACCATGTTGAGTATAGCAAAAAGCGACTGGAAAATGCACAAGGCCTCGATACCGGGAAATGCATTCGATTTCTAATAATTCGGGTGTCGCGAGGCAAGCAACTAGGCAGCGTGAATGTGCCGCTGATGCTTCTTTCGTGGGAGTAGGATAGGGCTTGGGACTGCTGAGCAACAGGCAATGGATCGCGGTAGTGTGAGATAAGATAAGCCAGGCTACTACGAAAGCACATAGAGTGGGAATTACCGGAAACGCGGGATTAGTCGATGGCAGCTGAAAAGGAACTTCGGTTATGATAACGATGAAGTATTCAGTTAGCCCTGCATTTCTAATCATCAACTGGACAAGTGCCGCCGTTCTATGAAATCGCGTCTTCCTTGCCAAACCGTTCGCTTATCTGTTGCAGTCTGGAGCAGTATTCTGTTGTTGCTGAGCACCAGAAGCGCTGTTCGGGCCGACGATGCCCAAATTATATTTTTTGAAAACAAGATTCGTCCAGCACTGCACTCACACTGTTTGGAATGTCATAACGTCAATCAAAAAAATGGTGGACTTGCGCTGGACAGTCGTGACGGATGGAGGCAAGGTGGTGATTCAGGACCTGCTGTAATTCCAGGCGAGCCGAATAATAGTCTCTTGCTGAAAACGATCCGCCACGAAGAGACTGGTCTTGAAATGCCATCGAAAGCACCCAAGCTTGATGACGCGACGATTGATGATTTTTGGCGTTGGATTCAGGATGGGGCATTCGATCCGCGAGACCAGCCTGAGACGCTTAAGCCTGCGATAGATCAATGGCCTAGTCTGTTTGCAGAAAGAATGAAATGGTGGTGCTGGCAGCCTTTAAATGTGAGCGAATCGTCGCGGCCAGAAAAAGGAGCAGGAATAGGACTCGTCGATTTCTATGTAGATCAAAAACTGCAATCGGAGGGAATTCAGGCAAGTCCGCCAGCAGATTGGCAAACTTTGGTTCGACGTCTGAGCTTCCAATTGCGAGGAGTACCACCTTCATTCGAGGAAGTGCAACGGTTTAAGGAGGGGGAGCAAGAAAAGGAATGGAGTTCGCTCCTAGAGCGATATTTGGAAAGCGATGAATTTGCTGAGCACTGGACAAGACATTGGTTGGATAT
>JAUMAI010000195.1:0-4370 GCA_032116775.1 Pirellula sp.
TGCTCCGAATCCCATTTTGTCATAGATAATAGTTATGTAAGCATCTGAAAACTTTCGTTCAGGTTTTCCCTTCAGATACTGTCCCATTCCCCATAGTCCGCTCATTCTCGATACGATTCCAGCCTGCTGATTCTTAGGAACGTACTTTTCCAGGATGGGCCTTCCCTCTGGAACCGTGCGAATCGCCATAGCCTCTAATAAATGAGCGGCACGATGGTACTCTGGCTCAGGTAGAGCCTTACCCTCAAAAATGCGATCTGTCTCTGACTTAGCATAGGCAACAATCTGCTGAATTATCGCTTCATCTTTCGCAATGACTCTCAAAGCCCAGGCAGCCGTCACATAAACCTCTGGTTGCTCATGCTTGAGCAAATCAAAACATTGCTGCTGCTCAGCATGCATCATCAGAGAGCCGGCAGCAATCAATGCTTGTTGTACTTGCCACCACTTGTCGCTTCTCAATGACTTCGATATTTCACGCTCTACAATCGTGCGCCACTGTGTATCGTCAGCCAGCTTGAGCAGTTCATTTCGGGCCGACTCACGAACGGCAGGATGGGAATCGCCGGTATAGTCGTTTAACAGTACTATCGCGTTTTCCTCAACATGATTAGCTAGGAACTTGAGAACCTCTAGCCTGACGTTGATTTCGTTATCATTACGAACACGTTCAAGTTGATTTTTAAACTCATCTGCAGACATCGCAGCCAAACGCCGTAAGGCGACAGTTCTCGCGGTATTACTACCTTCACTTAACGCTTGAATCAGCAAAGCTTTCGTTCGCTCATTCTCCTTTTCGCTGATGAGCAAGCTAGTAGCTAACCACGTATCCCACACAGGCCCTTCAGGGTTCTTACTGGGTTCTCCCTCATTTCTAACTCCAGCGATTTTTCCAGCTACAACATCCTCAATCAACTTCAGACTTCGCTCGCTATCTAGCCGAGCGATACCGTCGGCGGCAGCATACCGAATACCTAATGAGTATTTTCTATTTCGCAGAACGCTCTCCAGGATTTCGGCATCTCCTTTTTCACCCACGATACCAAGTCCTTGACACGCCAATTGATGCAAGGTGGTCGAGACTGGAGCTCCACGTAGCCGTTCGCGCCAGCTTTCGATCGCGACCGGTGACTTCCACTCGACTAATTTGAGCTCAACACTTTCCTGAACCGCTGGGTCCATTTGGGCGACGGTCCACAATACCTGCGCACTGGCAGAGTCATTGACATTCAGCAGGAAGTTGACCAGAGCTCCCCGAACCTTCGGATTCGCTTCACCAGCCGCTAGGCGATCTCGACACGCAACGAACCATTCTGGCTGCATCCTTGAGCCGCGTAACAAACCGCGTTGGCAGTTCTCTACAACGGTCAACACACCTTCTGGATCCGTTGCAGTGAATCTGGAGGCAGGATAGTTCACTATGGGAACAGAATCCTCGATACCCCACTTCGCACCCAAATCAGGGGAATGTACGCAAAGGTGCTGTACCGGTAACGGATCAACCGCTTGAGTGACAGTTCCACTGCACGCAATCCAGAGACCCAAGCCACTTGCGACTCGAAAGATATGAATTCGCATTCTCTAGATCATCCCCAACTTAATCATCGAATCATTCAGTGTTCGTCACCAAACGTACTGCCACCATTCCCTTAATCGGGACAGGTCAATCGCCAAACCCTCAACGACAGTGCCACCATGGCTGAAGCGCAGATCGCCAAACCAATCCACCAAGCCCAGGGCGTCAGATTGAGATCTTCCATTCCGCTTACTCGCATTTCAGCCAATGCGACTGCAGCGGGGTTAAGCATCAATGTCGACTCAACAAAATCTTTCCCAAACGGTTTTCCGCGGGCCAGCCAAACTAAGAGAGTTCCTGCAAACAGGCCAAACAACACACCGTAGCTAGTCGCTGTTGCCACTGCCGTTTTATTCATGAATGAACTGATACAAGCAGTTACCGTTACGACTAACAGAGCAGACAGCCCCAAAGACAACAACACCTTTTGTACTTGCGTTTCCAGGGCCGGTTGAATGTATACCATCACAACATAACCCGGTAAGGTTGCCATCAATACCAGTAACATCGTCCAGATCACACTCATGAGCTTGCCGACCAGAATTTTACGAGTTGCCAAGGGAGTCACTCGCAACAGTTGCCATCCGCCGCTCTCAACTTCCCCAGCGATAAGCCCAGATGCCAAACTTGGCCCTAGTAACAACAATAACGATAACTGCAATAGCACCATGACCGCGGCAATTCGCTCTACACCCCAACTGACCGTACCAGATGCGGCAACGACGGTCAGACCTAAGGAAATCACAGCACAAACGGCAATCAACCGTAGCAGCCAATGTAATCGCCCAAACTTTCGGGTGCGAAACTCCTTAACCATAACGGGATTGACCAATGGCGGAATCCCCGACTTTCGCCTTTCCGGATCGACTAGAAACGTGAATCGTCGCAACCATTGCACACCTTTGGATCTTTGCTCCGTAACTCTCCCCGCCGATTTCGAAACATCGAGCAGCGCAGGTTGCAGTCTGTAGAGCGTCATCAAAGTGAGAACCAAAGAGACCAGACCTGCAGAGACTAAAAATCCAATGGTTGCAGTAGAGCGGATCGCTTGGAAGCTGATATCACTACTCCCCGTCAACTGATACATCGCTGGAATTGGCGACAGATACGAAAGCTGTTCAGCCATTCGTGCCGTCATGCTACTTTTACCGGTCAAGACAATATTGGGTGCCAAGGAAACGGCAGCCATGCCAATAACCGTCGCGTACGTCCATCTAAGGCTGGCATCGGGACTGGTTTGATAACTACTGATCCACAATCCGACCGACGTATAGAGCACGGCCATCATAAAGAAGATCAAGTACAAAGGCAGTATATGTTGCGTGAGAGAGGTTCCACCCATCGAGTAGCAAGCCGCCATCGCCGGAATACTGCCCGCAATCAATACAGACATTAAAACAATATTCCCCAAGAACTTTCCGGCCCAAATTGACACTGGGCCCACTGGTGAATGCAGCAATAATGCCAAAGTACCACGTTGGCGTTCTCTCACTATCGAAGTAGCGGGAAACGCCGGAACCAGCATTACAATAGCGGCAGCAATACCCCAGGCTAGAGGTTGAAACACCTCGGCTGACCCACGACTTACCAAATCAACTGTCGAATCGGTCGGCCAACGCAATAGCACAATAGCGGATGTGACTGCAGCTACAGCAATCAAACATGCGAGAGTCTTGCCAGACCTTAAACGATCCAGTAGTTCGCGACGAAGAATCGGATTATCCATACTGGCACCTTCGTCCTTTTTTATGCAACGGCCATGGTTTCACGAGCAACCCGAAGGAAAGCATCCTCGAGATCGCTTGCGACTTCACGGAACTGGACCACGGGAACGCCAGCTTGAATCAGCAAACGCAGACCTTCGGCAAGATCTTTTTCTGTGCGTTGGGTAGGAAAACGAATCACCGACTCTGCCTTCGAGATCTCGATTGTTTCCTCGGGCAAACACCAATCCTTGAGGACTTGGGCGGCTCTGTGTGTATCATCTTCCCCAAGAAGCTGTATTTCATAACTTCGCAAGGGACATAAATCCTTCATCACTTCATCAAGGCTACCAAAAGCGCGAAGCTTACCGCCGGTCACAATCGCAACGGTGTCGCAAATGCGCGACAATTCCGGCAAGATATGACTGGTGACGATTAACGTTTTTCCTTGTGCGGCTAATCGCAATAACATCGTTCGCATCTCAATACGAGCCTGAGGATCAAGTCCATTGGCAGGTTCGTCTAAGATGAGTACTTGTGGGTCATGCAACATGATTCTTGCAATACCGACTCGTTGTTGCATGCCATGACTTAAACTCTCTACAAATCGATCTTGCATGTAAGTTGCTTGCGCTATTTCAAGCACTTCATCGATTCGTTTCTTTCGCTTTGAACGTGCAATGCCGTAAGCAGCACCGAAGAAGTCAAGGTACTCGCGCACTCGCATGTTGTCGTAAGAACCAAACTTGTCGGGCATATAGCCAACTAGCTTCTTAATTTCCCGACCGCCGGTCGCGCAATCGACTCCCGCGATTTTTGCAGTACCGGACGTTGGCCGCGACAGACCGACCAAAATCTTGATCGTAGTAGTCTTACCTGCTCCATTAGGACCGATAAAGCCGAGGATTTGACCACGTTTGACGCGAATCGATAAATTATCCAGCGCTACAAACTCTCCATAGCGTTTGGTGAGTTGCTGGGTTTCGACAACAGTTTCTGCTTCAGCCTTCGGCATATTTATGGATTCTCTTGAAAATTAGCCACACCTTCGACAGTCATCCAGAGGTATTCGATCTGCCAGGGTACCGCCT
>JAUMAI010000196.1:0-11861 GCA_032116775.1 Pirellula sp.
ATTCCATTACTTACTCGAACATCACGCGGACATTCGCCGACAAGTCACCAAAACCAAAAGTGGTGTTGAAACCCTAACCGAGTCGGATAATCCAGAGGTGGCTGCTAAGATCCAAGAGCATGTCTCGTCGATGCACAAACGCATCAAAGAGGGACGTGGCTTACGCTTCTGGGATGAACTTTTCGCTGCGATTTTTGCGGACTATAAAAAAATCGAGATGACCTATGAGGATACGGATAAAGGTGTCAAAGTCATTGAAACTTCCAAGGACCCTCGCATGGTCACTTTAATTCAAGCTCATGCCGATGTAGTGAGCTTATTTGTTAAGCATGGATTCGATGAAGCACACAAGAACCATCCTGTTCCTAAAAGTGACAAACCACAAACTGATAACCTCGTTTTCCCAATCATCCAAGGGCAGGGTGGCGTTGTTCCGCGACCAACCGCTGTTGAGCAGCCACGCGCAGGGGCGAAATTCCTCTTTGATGTAACTGCCGATAGTAAACCCGAAGAGATCAGCAAAGGCCTAGACCGAGCAGCGCGTTTGCTAAATCTATATGGCGCAGCTGGATTGAAAGCTAGCGATGTTAAAATCGCGATCATTCTACATGGAGATGCAACCAAAATTGCACTTTCTCATGAGTCCTACAAAACTCGATTCACGGTCGAGAGCAATCCTAATCTGACTCTCATTGAAAAGCTTCGAAACTCTGGCGTCGATGTTATGGTTTGCGGGCAAGCCTTAAATACGAAGGGCTTTACCGATCCTGAAGTCGATCCGAGCGTATCTATCGCAGCTTCGGCGATGACCGCAATGTCAAATAAGCAGCAGGATGGGTATTCCTACGTTCCAATCCCCTAGCGCACTGGCTTGCTGCTAACTGTCGCAAAGGGTACAGCTGCCTTTTGCGACACCTTTTAGGTAGAGATTCTATCGACGTAGCAGAGTGAATTATTCCTGTAGCACTACCTCACTTGCGTCGGCAAGCACGGTTGCTGAGCAACCGTTTTAGCGAAACAGCGGCGCCCTAAATCTATGGGCAACATCAGCTGGGAATATCATAGAATTTAGGGTAACAGAAAACCAAAGCTCACCATGATGCGACTCGCATCCTGCTCGGCTCCATCTCGATTCATCCTCATACCCCAAAGGAGTTCAGTACCCACAAAGATACTCGGTTTTGGCTGCCAAATAAGATTCGTGGCCAAGTACTGCATCCGGTCAATACTATCCGCAGGTTGCAAAAGAGTATTGTTCACATCGCCTTCGCTATAGGTAAGGTTTGTACTCCACTTTTCAGACCAGGCATGCGTGACCCCAACGTACCAGGCTAACGACTCCAAGGCAGTCCCTTCACCTGGCGCGGTCGGCGCAAGATCAGGCAAATCGCGGTAGCTACCAATTCCGGTACCCCATAACATTCCGCCATAGAATCGATCGCGGGATGTAATCTCGAGCAGTCCAGTCGCATTGAGCCCACCTCCATTGAAGGTAAGCACTTCATGACCGGTAGGCTGGAAGCCTAATTGACGCGCGATTGCGGCGAGTTGTAACTGCATTCGCTCGACCACCCAGCGACCTCGTACGATAAAGTCGGGCATGGGAGAACGTGGCTCTCCCAGTTGTAGAAACGGATCCTCGATCAAGACGCGTGAATCCTCGATCGCAGCCGCCAGAATAAGCCGATCGTCGAGAAACTTACGCGAGTAACGGACTTGCGCCTGTCGCCTACCAACACTAGCAACATCACCGACGACATCTAACGTATTTGGTAAGGCCGCGCGATGCGTTAGCGTCGTCCAAGTTTGTCCTATGATGAAGCCTTCATATTCGCCGTATGCATGGCGCAAACGAAAAGCGTTATCGATACCAAAAAAATCTCCTTCTACCATGATACGAAGCGGCTCACCAGAATCTGCTAACCAGCGCGCATCGAGATTCAGTCTCGTTTGTCGAGCATGAAAGTTGGTATTGGTACGTTGCGGCGCTCCGATCGGAATCGTTGCAGGATCAAAGAAATCTTCAGAATCGATTGCCCTGAAATCATGAATGAGATCCGCCTTAACATAACCGCCAATTTTCGCTGCCCAACGTCCCTGGCGAATTGTGAGTCCCGATAAGAAATCCGCTGGAAAATCATTGAAGTTAATCTGTCCATTTCGACTGACATCGGTCTCTGAAAAGCCTTGCGATATTTCAGCCCAATTCGTCGAATCCATATCGCTATCAGCGGAAAGGACGTTTCCCTCAGACAGCTCCGCTATATTCTCCGGGCTAGCTGCGCCTCCCGTCTCGGGATTTAAATTTTCGGACTCCATAACGGAAGGTGTCGATAACTCGAGACCTGAGGAGACAGGTGCGTTTTGAGACCCTTGAAGGCTGGCCGATTCCTGGGCGCGAATCCCTTGCGCACAGATCAATAGATGTATGACAAAGATGATCGCACGCCGCCACTTTTCGTTCATGCGTTCGTCACCTTAAGTCGAAAGAATGCTGGCTGTGGACACCATTAGACACTCGACGTTTGCCGAAGTGGAAAGCTAGCAAAAGCCCGAGTTCAAGCTGTTAAAAAAAAGCGATTAAATCAATTGCAACAGCTACTTCATCGTTTCCGAAAAACGAATTGCTGATCCTTTTTCGGTAAATTCGCCAAGAATGAGAGACTGTCGCTCCCAGGCCGAGCAGAAATAGATATCTAGCCTGCAAAATTGCTGCAGGGCATTTGCTAGCTAGATATCTCAAGGTGAAAATTTCACACGCACTGGCGATATATTTCTAGAAGCGCAAATTAGCACGCAGTCCAGTGATCAGCGTGTAATCGACACTATCGCGAGCTGGCAGCAGGACTTGACCATCGAGAGTGATGGACAGCCGGGAATTAACGGCAAAGTTATGGAACACCTCACCACCCTGGGAGTCACCGATTCCCCCGAGGACATTAGCGAGTTCTGGGATCAATTGTGGACTTGTTCTTGCATAATACCAACCGATTCCGAAGGTATCTGCATCCCGACCGAACAATTTGCTATTACCACCTAGTCCAGCGCTAAGGAACCAACCAAACGGGTTGTTCGATTCATCCGCGATACCCGCTCGTGCAAAGTAGCCCCAGCCTCTTTTCTCATTGCGGGGATCGACTACCAGATACTGGTCGCAGTTCCAATACAAAGACCACGATCCATCTGTTCTTTCGATTGGAATGCTGGGCAGCAACACACGTGGATCCTGATCTAACGCAACATAGTCGCGACTGCTCCAGGTACCACCGAAAAGTTGATGTCCTGGCCGATTGAAGAAGTTGGTTTTCAATCGCAATTCGGGAGCCAACACAACTCCCTCCGCATAGAGTTCATCTAGTCCACACTCTGTTGCACCCTCGCGAGCATTTAAGGCTGTGAAAGTAAACAGCGGCTCTCCCTCATCGAGAATAACAAATCCTGTCCCAAGTGTTGAATACGCGATAGTTCGTAGCCCCACCGGTGTGACAACGAAAGCGGTGTTCGAAAATTGCGATATGCCTCGACCATGTGCGAAGGCGTTAGCGTCTCCATCGAGGGTATCAAGCTTGCCTGCAAAAACAGCGAAGTTTTCGGAGAAAGCCTGCGTGAACAAGACATTGGTGAGATATAACTCCCGTGATTCCGGCGATGGGAGAATGGATGCTAGATAGGGTGGCAAAATCGCACCTGAAGGTTCCCCAAGAGGTTCGCCGAAACGATGTTCGGCTCGCAGTTTAAAGAACAATCCGGGAGGCCCCCCAGCCTTCATAAAATCGACATTCATCACGTAGTCGCCGTGACCAGCAAAACGAAACTCTTGCTCTAATCCACCGCCAGCTACACCGGCATAGAAAGTGGTGAGATTGTTTGCAAACGTGATACCACTTTCAGCTAAATTCGTCCGTAGCGGAGACTGACCTCCGTCAAGCCAACACTCCCAGAAGGTATCACTGCAGCCGGTGCATGCTAAGTAATCATCGCAAGCGAGCTGACCCTGGTTGCCGTGGCTGTCACACAGCGAATCGCAGGCTTCCTGCTCATTCGTTTCGGCATCACTTTTCTCCGGCCGAGCTTCACCCGCTTCACCTTCCACTTGGTGATCGGTGGAGCTTTCGGCAACAGCTTCTTGCTGCGGAGCACTCATCGCAGCACTCGCCACTAACGACCCTACGAATGTTGTTACGATAGCCACCAGAATTATGTTGGAAATCCATTTCACAAACATCATCCCCTCCCTAGGATTGCTTGGAACAGTCCTCTCCGCCAAGTGAGGATTACCATTCCCAAGGCGTCCGCCTCTCCAAGACATTTCGGCTAGAATGGAGAGACTTATCCTATCGAAACCTCGGAATTGATGATGTTTTCTATGGAATTAACGGCACCAATACCCTGTTCGGCAAAAAACCCGCAACCCCTACATCCTACAAAAACAGGCATCCCACATGCCACGAGAAGTAACTGGTAGCCACCACCGTTCTTACACAGCTGGAGTAGGCTCCCGCGTGCCTCAGCGAAGTTGCATGAGATAGAGCACTAACGCCAAGCCAAAGACGATCAGAGCAGTTGTGATAACAAAGGCAAAGTTTGAATTGAATTTCGCTCGAAATTCCCCGCGATCGAGAGCCTGAATATAGCGTCGATGACGAACAGCAGATCCTGCCAAGACAACAATACCCAGAATAAGAAGACCTATCCCCAGAGGATAAGACAGCCTTGTACTATCTTGCTGTGGGTCGACAGCTTGGCGACCAATTTCCCTCAGAAATAATCCGAACCTTGCCACCACAAAACCGAACCCCATCAGCGCGAGACCGGTTCTTATCCATGCCAAATAAGTTCGTTCTGCTGCAAGATAAACGCGAGGATCATCCGCATTTTGATCTTTTGCACTATCAGTCTTCAGCAACGAATTACTCCCTGAAATGCGAGAGGAGAAAGCTTTATTAAAGAGATAACTACGAATGACCCGAGAGTTCTTCTGTTATAATCGTTTTTCTGTAGATCCCGCTGAGGGTACGAACCCGATACGCCAAATACCACAATAAGCCAGGGCTAATTGACCGACGCCGATCCAAGATACAACGACCATGATTCCATACTCTAGACCACGAGCCCATTGACGAAGCTTTTGCTCCGTAGCCTTGACTTCCAGGCGTTGCTCTTCAAATCGAAAACGAAGCTTATCAACGCTTTGTTGAACTTGAGTCAAATGCCCCCTTATGATCGGTTGCATGCGTTGTAGCGTCTGGATGTTATTAGTCATGTCACTGCCTTGTTCCAAGCTTCTGTAACAGGCCTCTGCATCACTGACGACACGGCACATTCGGAGCAGTTCGATTCTGCAATTTGCTACTGCTTCACCAAACTCTCCTTTTTTTGGCGGCGAGGCATTAGCATCAACTTGAAGTGCTTGTTGACTTTCCTTCAATAAATCTTCGCAGCCCGAAAGCAGTTCAATAAAAGCTTCTAGTTGTTCAACGGCTCCCTTGATTCGCGCCTCCATCGCCTTGAACTCAGGCTTTTGGATAAACTCTTTAATACTCTCTTCGTCAATATCTTTTTCCAGTCCATACTCGGCTACTGAGAGTAGATCATTGGTATGGGTTAAACCAACTTGAGCTTTTTCAATTTGCCGATCGAGGATTTTATAGACCCTATCTGCTTGTGAGAACAATCTCTCCGAGAGTGTCAAAGCGCGTTCACTCGTAAACCATGTAGCCAGAAACAGCACAATACACACAAGAAATCCCATGCTTCCTAAACCTAACGGTATCAAGCCGATTGAGCGGCGTATCAGAGACATAAAAATCCTGTGGTATGTTTATGAGCAGAAATTCGAAAAGAATTGAGAAGAGCCAAGATTAGTTAAAAAGACTCTCGTAACTTAATATGGTAGCCGCTCGTCTACCTAGGGTTTTACTTCCGTGTTATTAACGAAAACAGTTTTCCAATCTTTTTTCATATCGACCACGAGCCATTTGCGCTGCGGCGCTTCATGGAGTGCCACGTCTAGTTTCCCGATCGGCGAATTCCGATCATAAGCGAATTCGCGTTCCGCGTCGGTATGATGCACAATAACACCTAGACAGGCTCTTTCCTCGCTTGGCTTGCTATCTGTCACATAACGCAGCATCTGGTAATCACCATCAGAGTTGCCGAATGCAATAATCGGCCTTCGCCCAATAAAATAGTGAATACCTACCGGCTTCCCACCTTTATCGTCGATGAAAGCGAGCTCTGGTTGTCTTACCAACACACTTTGACCCTCTCGCTCTTCATAGGTTGTCTTTATGGTGCTACCGATTACTTGCTCTGGAGGTATGCCATAACATTCCTCGGAAAACACTCGCATGAAATCGACACCGCCGCCAGAGACGATATAGGTTTTGAATTGATGTTGCTGTAGCAGCTTGATTACTTCAAGCATAGGCTGGTAAACACATTGCAAATAGCTTCGTTGAAGTTTTGGGTGTTTAGCCGACTTTAGCCAGTCTCGTACACTTTGATTAAATTGGTCGGTCGTCATTCCTGCATGAGTGACCATCATTAGCTCAGCAATACCTTTCTCACCTTCCTTGGCGATACTTTTCATATCACCTGCTTTCACCGCTTTAAATAACTCTCTTTTCGCTATCTCTGGATTTGCCTCCGTCAAGCGTTGCGCCTGAAAAACAGCAAAGGCAAGCTGCGTATAGAAAGGCTGCTCGCACCATAGGGTTCCATCATTATCGAACACAGCTATTCGTTCTGAAACAGGAACATAGTCCCCGCTGTTCTTATCTGAGATTCTAGCAACGAACTCGAGCAGGCGTTGCTTCGTGGTGGAATCGTGCCAGGACGGCAGTGGATCCTGAGCTATCAGAAAGTTGTCTTGGCATAGACAAATAGCTACAACCAAGACCAGCGAAGAGAAAATTTGTTTCATATCGAATTACCTAAAGCGGTATATGGTTAGCAAACTACCGTTATTGCTTACGACTCTTTTCTTTCGAGTCTCTCGATTCTGCTGATTAATGATTCGATATCTTCGCTTCGAGCAACTCCTAAGCGATCAAAGGCTGAATCAATTCGCTCATCAATCAATCGCTGCAAACTTTCGGAAAAAGACTCACTCGCTTTGCGGGCTTCTGCCTTGAGCAAGCCCATCTGAACGAACGCATGATCGATCTGCTTGTCGATTTGTTGTCCTAATTGCTGACGGGCTTCGTTGCTACGCCGCGTGACCTCTTCCTGGAATTCGCGCGTTTGCTCTTCGGATAATGGTATTTTGTTGGCTATGTCTTTTACCAAATCAGCGATTTTTTCTTGGGTAAGACTAGCGAGTCCAAGACTTGAGAAAATACCCTGCTTAAGCATCTCAAACATCGTGTGGTGCCTCCAACTAAAAGATAACGACAAACCAAATTTAGACAGCAACGAATGCCATTAGTCGTTGCAAGCAACTGTATGATGGATGGTGAACGAATGTGTTCGCTAGGACTTCCGCGTTAGGAATTCCGCTTTACGGAAAAGAGACTACCGAGCGATAGGTACCGGCGACCGAACAATCTTCATTATGAAATAAAGCAAGAAAATGTTCTCGAGATCACAACGCGTGAACTTGAGATGAGAATCAATAACATTCCAGCCACGGACGACGATTTGAGCAGGGAGAACTTTTCGAGGTCATACCGAAGTCTCCAAGTAAAGCTCTAAGCGATTATTGACTGGACAACCTTTCCAGCGACGTCGGTTAAACGGTAGTCGCGACCAGCGTGACGATACGTGAGTTTCTCATGGTCGAATCCCATAAGATGTAAAATCGTTGCGTGTAAGTCGTGTATATGGATTTTATCTTCAACGGCCTTAAAACCAAATTCGTCAGTTTGTCCGTACGACATTCCACCTTTGACGCCGCCTCCCGCCATCCACATCGTGAATCCCCACGGGTTGTGATCACGACCATCTGATCCCTCCGTCGTCGGCGTCCTCCCGAACTCACCACCCCAAATAACGAGTGTATCCTCTAGCATTCCTCGTTGCTTTAGATCCGCAAGTAGGGCCGCAATTGGGCGATCGATATCTTGGCAAAGCTTCTTGGTCGCTTCGTTGTGGCCGCCATGTGTGTCCCATGGCTGACCATTACCATAATAAACTTGCGTGAACCTGACACCTCTTTCAGCGAGCCGACGAGCAAGTAAACAGCCGTTAGAGAACTGGCTTTTCCCGTACCATTCGCGAATGTGTTCAGGTTCCTTCGTAATATCAAAAGCTTCATTGGCTTCGAATTGCATTCGATAGGCGGTTTCCATCGCCAGAATACGAGCTTCCAGGTCGGGATTGCCTGCGCGTTGGTTGAGATGTGAGCGATTAATTTCCTGCAGTAGCTTGACTTGCTTTAATTGGCTTTCGGTGGTGATTAAATCATTTCCGTTTTTAAGAAACGGGATCATACGATTTGGGTCAAGGGACGAATGATTCACATAGGTCCCTTGATGTTCACTCGGCAGGAAACCACTGCTCCATAGTTCCGCGAATCGTACAGGTCTACCTGGGCAGCAGACGACGAAACCAGGAAGATTATCATTCTCACTACCCAAGCCGTAAGATAACCATGCTCCTAGGGTCGGGCGGTTGGGAGTGAGCGAGCCATTGTTCATCATGAACAAGGCGGGGCCATGATTAGGATTATCTGTGTAGAGTGATTTAAGGACACAGATATCATCGATACATTTCGCGGTCATCGGGAGAAGTTCACTTACTGGCGTACCGCTTTCGCCGCATGGAGAAAACTTAAAAGGTACAGCCATAAGGGAGCCCGTGGGTCGCTCGGTACGTAGATCCGCGGCTGGAGGTCGCTGCCCTGCAAAGCGATTCAGTTCCGGCTTTGGGTCAAATAAATCGCACTGAAACGGACCGCCATTCATGAAAAGGTGAATGATTCTTTTGGCTTTCGGCAAGTGGTGTAATCGACTATCGATGCAACCATCTGCCCGTAAAAGATCTGCTAGGGCAACCATTCCCAAACCAGCACCGAGAGATCCGATGGCTTCGCGTCTATTGATCGTCTGCATGGTGTTATGCCTAGTCTAGAAAGAATAGTTCGTTGCTACCGAGAAGCACTTGGGCGTACAGTTGCCATTGAAGCTCGGTAGAATCAGAAATGAAGCCCAATCCCAGCTTCATTTCGTCTTCTGTTGGTTGGCGAGCGAACAGCCATTGATAAAGTTGTTCTATCCGCTTTTTAGCCAGATCATTTTGTTCGCCTGTAAGGGTGGAATCGGTCGCTGTCTTTAATTCACGATCAAGGCGCTGAATCAGCGACTGTGCTTGATTTGCTATGAATGGACTATTGAGGACGAACAACTGCTGCAAGGCAGTGCTTGTGTTGATGCGATTTGGGCTATGGGTGACTGGATCTGGAAAGTCGTATAGACGCAACAGATCCGTCAATTCGCGCCGCGTGATTGTCCCGTATATCGTGCGCCGATGATTATCCTTGCTGGCCAGATCGATCGGAGGACCACCTAACTGTAGATCGAGAGTTTGATTGGCTTGCATAATAGTATCCCGCCAGGCCTCAACATCCAATCTTCGAGTGGGGTATCGTGTATAGTAAGCATTGGATGGATCACTGCTGTTTCTTGCGTCACAGGACTGCTGGTAGGTCGCCGAGAGCATGATCTCTTTATGCAGCCATTTAAGCGACCAGTTATTATTGATGAATCGTGCTGCTAGATTATCGAGCAGTTCTGGGTGTGACGGTGGATCACCCTGTGTTCCAAAATCGCTCGTCGTAGGTACTATCCCTTGTCCCATGTGTAAGTACCAAACTCGATTCACAATCACACGCGCAAGTAAATGACTAGAGTTTTGAAACATACTTTCTGCCAGATCGAGGCGTCCGCTGCCGCGACTGAAAGGTTTCATCTCACCGCTGCTTAGGACCTCCAGGTACCTGCGAGGTACTTTCTCCCCAAGCTTGTTGGGATTACCTCGTATTTCGATGGCAGCATCGCTGGAAGCTTGAACATAGACGATGCGACTGCCATGACTACTTTCCAGCGGCTGAACCTCTAACCATGAATCGATCGTTCCAGGAGCGACCGGTAGATGGAAGCCGGGAGTGCTTTGCGCATCCTTGATGATTTCCTGAAGCTTCTGCGACTCAGCTTCCTTGTTGGCTAGTTCTGTGATCTGTTCGGCAGAAATACTCTTATCTTCTTGCTTGACTCGCAGCTCATTGATTTCGGAAGTCAATTTTGCAAGCTTCGGCTCATTGGCTGCTACAGTTTTTTTAGCTTCGATCACCTTCAGTGAATCGACACCATGATCTAAGACACGATTGATCTGGCGGCTGTTAGCAAAAACACCAGCGATCGCGTAGTAGTCTTTCGTAGTAAATGGATCGAATTTGTGATCGTGACAGCGGGCACACGCTAGATTGACACCCAAGAAAGTGCTCGACCAGCTATGAATTCTCTCTTCATATTCATCGGACACAATCGACTTGATGATTTCGACTGGCAGTTGGAGTTCCTTCCAGTAGGTCGGACTCAGACCGATAAATCCGAGAGCTGCTAGATCAGTTGGGCGTGCATCTTGCATTTGGTCAGCGGCTAATTGCAACATGACGAAACGGTCGTACGGCATATCTTCGTTGAGAGCTTGAACAACCCAATCTCTATAACGAAAGGTGTCATTTACTTCCGCCCACTGCTCTGGCACATCACAATACCTCACGAGTTCTAACCACGGACGGGCCCATCTTTCTCCGTATTGCGGCTGTGCTAACCATTTTTCGATGAGCCTTACCAGAGCATTAGGAGAATCGTCGCTTACGAAATCTCTCACTTCCTCAAGCGTCGGAGGCAGTCCTAGCAGGTTAAGTTTTGCTCGCCTTAGTAAGTTGGCTTTTGTTGCTGGAGGATTAGGCTCAAGACCATGATCTTTTTGCTTACTGCGAATGAAAGCATCGACTGTTGTCTGGCACCACGGATCATCAGAGGCGGATGCCGGAACCTGAGACTCTTGCAGCGGGAGAAAAGCCCAGTGCTTTCTCCCCGCTTCGATATCGACTTCTCGTTTTTTGCGACTATTTGCTTGGCTTGCGGGGAATGGTAGGCCGAGGGAGACCCATTGTTCGAGTAGAGCGATTTGCGATTGGGATAATTTACCTTGAGGAGGCATTTCGAAGTTGGGGTCGCGGTAGTGAACGGCCTTTAGCAAAAGGCTTCCATCAACCTTAATCAGATTTACTGCAGGTCCTTGACTCCCCCCCGTGAGTATTGCTTCGCGTGAGTCGAGCAATAAACCGCCATTGTCCTCTTTGGAGTCGCTGGAGTGACATTCAAAACAGTGTTCGATGAGGAGGGGGCGTATCTTCTGTTCAAAAAAGTCGAGTTCACTTGCGAGGAATTCTTGTGCGGTGAGAGTTGAGGCAGATAGGTCCAAAACGAGGAAGCCAAGCAACTGGAGAGCGAGCAGGAAGCGCATGGCTATTCTCACCGAAAAGATCTCACCGAAAAGAAAATCGAACGCACGTTACTGTTGAGGCTGATTGGGGCGGGATGCTTGATTCGCGATCTGGTGGAGGGGACAGATGTGATTAACACCCTACTTTTAAGCTATCAGAACAATCAACCCACCGCAAGCAAAACCACAACGCGGGGACAGGCACTGCTCGGACGCGGGGACAGGCACTGCTCGGACGCGGGGACAGGCGCTGCTCGGACGCGGGGACAGGCGCTGCTCGGACGCGGGGACAGGCACTGCTCGGACGCGGGGACAGGCACTGCTCGGACGCGGGGACAGGCACTGCTCGGACGCGGGGACAGGCACTGCTCGGACGCGGGGACAGGCGCTGCTCGGACGCGGGGACA
>JAUMAI010000197.1:0-3363 GCA_032116775.1 Pirellula sp.
CCGGTGTCAGCCGTTTCTGCAGCAAGGTCAGGTTACGAATGTATTTAAGACATTGCGAAAGAAGTAATGGTGTTATGCGTCTAGCTCGTTTACCAAAGTCCTGTAGGTAAGAACTGCGCGCTGATATTAGCAACTGCTTGATACCATCAATCGTTATTTGTTTATCATCTTCAGCTTGTTGTCGCTGGTGTTCATAAAGAGCAGTGATGTAAGGGAGTTCGCCAAGCAAAAAGATTAATGAACGAGAATCAACTGCGAATCTTTCAGCATCTTCCGGTGTATCAAAATCGTCGGCTTGTGAAGAGGGATCTGATGAAGGCCTCGCTTCATAGGAAACGATTCTGTCACGGAGCCAGGGCCACTCTTGCAGGCTGCTCAGCATGGTGACCGACCCAAACTTCTGCTTTAGTTCGTGAAGGCGGCTAGCTTGGTATCTTAGGCGGCGATCGATTTCTCGTGATGAGGGTGGTGTTAGCCAAGGTAAGCAAGCGGCTGAAAATTTTTCCAGCGACAAATGCTTCAGGGCATAGGGGTCAGGGAGCACGGCTGTAAATGGGATATAGTCGCTGCATTCCTCATCGACAAATTCGATTCGCCAATGTTCCTCGATCGCCAGTCGAATCGCCGCAATTACCGGTTGGCAGGGATCTATCGGCACATAACTGCAGCGCCGCGAAGATTCTTCGTCTTCGATTTCATGGTCTTCAATTTCATAGTCTTCGGAGAGGTCATCGGCGGAGTCTTCCGGGTGCGATTCTTTCCAAGAATGACTGCCTTGTTGAATAACGATCGAAGGATTGGGGAGTTCCAGCACCCCTTCCAAGACGGCGGAATAGAAAGATTTGGGAAGAGGAATGGCGAGGCATTGTGGCGGGTGAGCCATGAGCCATTGGCGAATTTGCCACGCACTGTCTGCACTTCCATGAACGACCGGGAGCAGATTGAGTTGGGCGCTGCAACTCAAAACTCCAGATGGGCTCGACATGTTCTATTCTCCGTTCCAGTAATCGCACCGAGCCAGGGGTAAGCTGAACCACTGGCATCTCGGTGTCGAGCATTCTTTTATTCTATCTTAAAACCAGGCCCTAGGTGAGTTCGAGTTAGGTGGCGACGTGTCTCTTTTGCGACAGTTGTTGCATTATTGCGACATTTTCAGCGAGGAGGCTCGCGCATCGGCTTCTAGGATCTATCTGGTCCGCCGCGCCCCGCCCGGCGGAGAGTTGGGTTTAAGCGTAACTAACACCCGTGACTGGCGATTTCCTCGGCAATAACTGCCATTTCTCGCGCACCGCGTTACCAGCGAGGGCGCTCGTGCACTGAAACTCTTTGTAACAGGACAGCACGTGTCAGCAAGCTACTGCGATAACTGTGCGTTGCTGAGCGATTGGCACAAAACTTGCGTCCGACTGCTGACGTATTGAAAGTGGAGTTTCAGTCATCGACTTGTTGTTTTGCTGTGCCGGTTTTGGGAGAGGGTGTGGTTAGAGGTTTGGATTAGGGGGAAAAGTCATGAGTGTTTACTGGAAATTGACGGCAGCATTTCTGCTGGGGTTGTTGCTGTGTGAATTCGTGACAGCTTCTGATCCAGTAGTCTATCGTCCAATCTATGGTTGGAATTTTTTGACTCATTCGAGTACGCCGATCGAGAGTGTTTTGCGCGGCCAAGCTGCTTGGTTGGAGTCGGCGGGTCAGGCAAGTTATTACGATTCCATGGCGGCTTTGAATTATCAGCAGGCGTATAAGCAGTCGTTAGAGAATCGCTTGCTTCAGACGGAGGTCTATTACACTCGCAAGGAGATGGCGAAGGAGTATCAGCAAAGGTATGCGGAAAAACCTCCGACAATGGAGGATGTTAAGCGAATCGCAAAGGTGGCAGCGCCACAGCGGTTAACGCCACAGCAATTCGATACTCGCAGCGGTCGTTTGAATTGGCCGCATGTGTTGCGAGAGGCGAGATATGACGCCGTGCGCCATAAAATCGACTCGTTGATGGTCTCTCGCTCTGCTGAGGATAGCGGCGATGGGAGTCCAAGTCACACTAAGATTCGGCAGTTTGTCGAGGTGATGAAGATGCTGCTCAAGGAAAACATGGATCGGGTTACGCCCCAGCAATACGCCAATGCGAAGGCGTTTTTGGTGAGTTTGGAATTTGAGGCTCGCCAGCAATTGTAAGGTGAATGTCTTAGGCGAATTTTGTTGAGTCGGCGCGTAAAAAAAGCCGCAACCTGAATTGCGGCTTTCTTGCTGTCTGCTTGCGACTGGATCTCACTCGTTTTGATAAGGAGTTTAATCCAGTCTGAAGGTCGAACGATTCTCGGCTTTGAACCGGAATCGGAAAAAGAGACGGAAGAACCAAATACAGCGATGCCAGAAAAGGGCACCGCGAATGGTTACTTCTTTTTCTTCTTCTTGTCGTCTGCTTCGTCTTCCTTCTTGACCTTCTTCTTCTTCTTGAGTGATACCTTCACTACACGGACTTTAGGCATACCCACTAAGGAGTCGCCTTCCTTCCATTTGTCCAATTCCTGGAGTCGCTTTAGGCGTTCCGCACGCGTCAAAACGTTGCGAGCCTTAATCGCGCCAGCCCGCACTTTTAGGCTCTTGTCCAGCGTCATGGCTTTCCCCTGTCACGAATTAAAACACAGTTTATGCAAATTGACTTATCGGTATGACTTGGCAAGCAAAACGGCCAGATCTGAAAGTGGCCAAGGCCTCCGCCAGCTCCGATATTGCCCAGCTCGGTGATCTCAATTTCGGATCGTTGAGGGTAATATCTTACGGTTTGCCGCTAAAAATCTTACGGAAGCCCACGAATATAGGCAGCCTGTCACAGCTTGGCAATGCCAAATCAATCTCTGGATACGCCGGGCCTTCCCCTCGCAAGTGTGGGTTTGGGGTGTTTGTAGAGATCTAAGCAGGAGGTTCGTGGTCTAGCCGGTTGCGTGCGGGGATTTGAGTCATCGCGGCGCCCGCCAAGAGGTAAATGACAGGCATCGCCGGGGCACGCATCCTCATATTGCTCCAGTAGACGGCGTGTACCAGGGTGAGGCTCGCTATTAATAACCAACCTGCCAGCCATGGCCAATTTAAATTGCTGCGTCCGACGCGTAGCGCTCCCGCGATTGCCAGCAAATAAAGGCCGATATACCAGAGTGTTATGGGCCACTTAAGAATGGAGTCAGGACGAGGGTTGGGAAGTGGGGTCCAAAGCCACCCCATTCGTACCAGGGAAGACCAGAGAAACATCCCAGGCGATTGACGAATGGTCTGTATCGCCACTTGCTGCGCTAGTTGATCCTGGGCAACTTCAGGATGTCGAGTCGTGGAAAGCCAAGAGGGGGAAATATTGGCGTCGCTTGCAGT
>JAUMAI010000198.1:0-2813 GCA_032116775.1 Pirellula sp.
ATATTCTAAATTAGCCATACTTATTTCAAAAATACTTGTTGATAGGACCTCCGCCGTCTATTTTAATTTCTGTACCACATATTTGTTTGGATTCATCCGACAACAAAAACTGAATAAGGGATACAATGTCATTGATTTCAGCAATCCCATTCGCGGCATCGGAGTCAGTGTTATGACGGCTCTCGGCAATACCACCTGCACGAAAAAATGGATAATCGAGCGTTGATACGATCAACAATCCCGTGTGATTCCCTAAGAAAGCTGTAAATAATCGCTGTAGATCTTCGCATGCCCTTTGTATCACTGCTTGTGGGCTGTGCGCTTTTTGAAAAGAAAATTCCGTAAACTCAGGTACGAAGGAACGAGCTAAGAGAGAAAGAAATGTTAAGTGAGGCTGGAATTGCCTCAAATGCCCTTTTGTATCAAAAATCTCCTGGGAATAGGCGTTAAATTCGCCAATGAATATGGGGGTTCGAATTCGATTCGTCAGTGCTTCTGCGGATACTAATTGAGTGACAGGTTCAATGGTGAAGGAACGTAGGAAAGCGACCCGCGTCTCGTGGCCGAAGTATTGAGGACATAATTCGCGTACGGTTCGATCAAGCCAGGCGCCAGTGCCGGCCGAAGGAGTTTGCTTGAGCAGTTTTTTGCTGAGAAGCGCAGCGCGATCTAAGGCGGCATCCTTAAGTGCTTGAATAAGCTCCAATTTGATGGAACTCGTCATTGCCGCTTCACTCAAATTTTTCATGGCGATAAACTCTTGTCGACTGACTGAAGTCGAGATGCTCCCAGCTTCGGATAAGCCTGTAGCCGATCGAGGTTAGGGCACTTTCATGAATCGGATTGATGTAGATAAAAACACAATCGTTATTTGATAATACCGTGTGGTTGTTATGCAGAAATCGTTCGAATATTTCGGCTCCAAAGGGATTGTAAAGATAGATAAGCCACGGGCTATCATCAAGGAAGTAATCAGTAACGCTTTGCCGTATTACTTTCACTGAATGATGAATTCGGTAGCGTTTACCGAAACGTTCAAGATTTTTATGAGCCTGCTCACAAAGTTGCTCATCAAATTCGATTCCATTGATGTCTTTAAGCCCCAGCCAAGCTGCTATCGCCAGTACCCGTCCAGCTCCTGAGCCAAGATCGAGAAATCTGTGTGACGGAAATGATTGACGCCCCCACCGTAACGCTCGATAGGTTAGTAAATAACTCGATGGCTGATATCGTTTGGCTTGTCTTACAATTTCCGAAGATACTTGCTGTGAAGTTGGATTCTTACAGTATTCCGTATTGATACCAGCGATCTTATCGATCGCATGTGTGACTGACTTGCGAATTTCGTATTTCAGTCGGCTGGTGAGGCGTCTTATCACCGAAGGTTTAGGAACCATACGTGTTTTCTACTTCGGAAGAGTCTGGCGATTTCCTAAAACTCTCGCCGGCGGTGTACCAACGATGGAATAAGGCGCAACATCCTGGGTTACGATCGCTCCTGGTCCGACGATCGCTCCATCGCCGATAGAAACTCCTTGCAAAATGACGGCTCGTACGCAGATCAAAACGTCCGAGCCGATTTGGATTTTGGCAGAATTACAGCCTTGAGTCTCAATAAGTTCATCAGGAGTATGGTTGTGCTTATGATCGGACATGACGACCCCATCTCCGATGAGGCAGTGGTCGCCGATAGTAATTCCATCGGTGACCAGTAAATGAGCCCCACGACCCATAAAAACACGTTTGCCGAGAGACACTGTCGCCTGATCAGTAGCCAGGTCGAGCCATACATTAGGCTCTAAAACGCAACGCTCTCCGCAACTGACGTTCCATGGCCTTTCGATTCGAACACCATTTCCGAATAAGCACTTGGCGCCCACTCGAGCGCCAAGGGCACGGTGGTAGTAGGTGTTTATCCGCGCGCGAACCAACCGTATGCGATCTAAAACTTTCCACAATCTGCCCGGCATACTTGGATATTTCCACGGTGTTGGAAGGAAAATGTTGGAAGAAAAACGTCGGGAGGAACATGAGCATCGATCTACGGCGTTAATGCTTCAAGATTAATGTCCAGTCTAGGGCGTCGCCTTGACTCGTTCCGAGAGAGTCACAAATCGAGGAAACTGCTCAACCAGCATTTGATATATTCCGCACAACCGGAACAATCAACTCGTAAAGTCCTCATTCGAAGATTGCTTTTCCCTGAGTAGTCGCTGAAAGAATGTTTCCATCTCAAGTCCGACCCTCTGCCAGGTGTGCTGCTGTGCCGTGGTGACTGCCGCAGCGGAGATCTTAATGGCAGCAGTAGGGGTCCTTTGTAGTTTTCTAACCAGCGGTGGAATTTGACTTGGATTGGCAAAGTCTACTTGATAGCCATTTCTCCCTGACTGAATGAGATCTACCATGCCACCAGCGCGGGTTCCAATAACGCCCTGGCCATCGCTTCTAGAAATACCTTGCCAAATCCATCGAATAAGGATGGATAAAGAAAGAAGCCATGACGATCAAACTCGCGCACTAATTCCTGCTGAGGCATCCAGCCTAATACCTTCACGCGTTGGCTGAATTCAGACGGGAATAAGTGATGTACTTGCGAATGATCTTTGGGGTGACAAATCCAAGTTAGCGTCGTATGTTCGCATTCACGAAAAATCTGAATAGCCGCTTCCGCGACCGTTTGCGGACCTTTAGCAAAGTGATAATTCGCCACGTAGAGCAAGTGGTTCAGACGCTCTGTTGTCATTGGTGCAGGAGGTTGCGAATTAAAAACCTCGGCGGGTGCTTGGGGGATAGTCGCAATTCGTGGCATTGCC
>JAUMAI010000198.1:2823-3862 GCA_032116775.1 Pirellula sp.
GTTCGTTGAGCCAGCGGGCATCGAGCGAATTGCTTACGCAGTATCCGTCGCTATATTTCGCCGCCAACTGCATATGTCGACGGAGTATCTTACTAATACTTCCGCTTAATATGCGCTTATAAAGAGGGCGATTTATATGCCCAAGTCGCTTTTCCCATGTTCCTAGTACATGCTCGAGATGATCATCTAAACCATGACTTCTCGCTACGAATATGCCGTTATATTTCCTTTGACGCAATCGCTTGGCGGCTAAGTAACCTTGTCCCAGATTAATCGTTACAACGTCGAAGAATTCCTGCCGTAAACTGGCTTCTACGATTGCCCAATACGATCTCGGAAGCTCAAACGCATAATGGAGATTACCATGTTGGATTCTTCGGGAGATATCTGGCGCCCAGAAGCATTTTACTTGGTGGCCTCGGGTGCGCAGGTTATCCGCCATTAGGAGTTCCGTACCTCCTGCGCCAGAATTCGGATCAGGCAGAACTTCCGATAACCAGAGAATGTTCAAGCTGCTTTTCACGTAAAAAGGTTTATCTCGCCAAATAAATTGTTCAGGCTCGTGGGGCGAAACATCATGCACGGCGACGCAGAAACAAAGTTTGCAAAAACGCTTTCCAGGCTCTGGCATGATAAGGGCAAGTTCTGATCGCTTCCTTTAGGTAGTGTATCGCCTTTGTGTGATTAGTTGAACGCAATTGGGAAGCGATGAGCAATAAAGCAGTAGCTTGGGCATAACGGGACGCGGGTTGTCCTCGTTGCTTCCGGCATTGCTGGGCTAAGTCCTCAGCTTGTGCCACAATCGCTAAATCGCTTTCGCCATGTAATGTTACTCGATAGCTGTCCTGAGCCAGTTGGCAAAACTTGCTCTGGGCCGCGGCTCGGGTTGAACTGATCGATTGGGTGGAAAGATATCTGCGATAAAGTGGGGCGGAGACAGAGCAGAATGGTCCTTGGGCGTACATGCGCAGCCACAGGTCGCTATCCTGGGCGTAATAGAAGGCATTACGATAGCCGCCGGCTGATTCGTAACACTGCT
>JAUMAI010000199.1:0-18709 GCA_032116775.1 Pirellula sp.
CTTGTGAGTCGCTGATACCGGCAGTGCGCATCCCAGTAAAGGTGATGACATTCTGACAGTTGACTTGAGCAGCTAACTCAATGGACGCTACCAGTTTTTGGTAGCACGTATCGTAATTATTTGGATCAAGCGGGCCTACTTGAAATCCATGGCTGCTGACCAGCGAAACCTTCAATCCAAGTTTCTGAATATCGGGATAGAACTTGGCATCGATTCCTTCGATCGCTTCAAAGCCGAGGTCGGCTGCATGTTGTGCGAGCTCCAGCGTGGGCATGGGGTTAAAGCACCAACCCATCAACGATTGATGGATTCGACGTTTGGTGATGACTCGCATATTGGCACCGCTAGCTGATGAAGGGATCTGCGTCAAACCAAGTCCACCAACAACGCCAGCGCATTGCAAAAGACGTCGGCGCGAAAGCGGTGGCAACCGATTGGTGGAGTCTTGGTTTGGGTGCATAGTATGTACTCGCTCTAAGTTATTCGTCAGTGACACAGCCTTCAGAAGCGGATTTTACGCAGCGGATATACTTGTAGAGAGTACCACGTGTTGCCTTTAGGGCAGGTGCTTTCCATTGGCTGCGACGACGTTCCAATTCGATATCGCTGACGGAAACATCCAAGCGATTATGCTCTGCATCAATGGTGATCAGGTCACCATCTTGAACCAGGGCTAATGGGCCACCAGTTTGCGCTTCGGGGGTAATGTGGCCGACAATGAAGCCGTGCGAACCACCCGAGAATCGGCCGTCGGTGAGCAGGGCAACATCATTCCCAAGTCCAGCTCCCATAATCGCGGAAGTTGGGGTTAGCATTTCCGGCATGCCTGGTCCACCCTTAGGGCCTTCATATCGGATGATGATGACATCACCTTTGCGAATATGTCCTTGTTCAAGAGCGCGTAGCATCGCTTCTTCACCGTCGAAGCAGCGAGCTGGTCCGGAGAATCGCAATCCTTCCTTACCGGTGATTTTGGCAACGGAACCTTCGGGCGCGAGATTGCCGCGCAAGATTTGAATGTGTCCAGTCGACTTAATGGGGTTGGATAGAGTGCGAACAATCGGCTGGCCAGGCGACAAGCCTGGTAGGTCGCGGAGATTCTCAGCAATCGTCTTACCGGTGACGGTCATGCAATCGCCATCGATCAATTTTTCTTCCATGAGATATTTCATGACCGCTGGAGTACCACCAACGCGATGCAGGTCCTCTTCTACGTATTTTCCGCTTGGTTTCAAGTCGGCGATAAAGGGTACGCGGTTGCTAACGTTTTGGAAATCATCGAGCGTAATTTTAACATCGACAGCCTTAGCCATCGCAATTAGGTGAAGAACCGCATTGGTCGAGCCACCAAGTGCCATGATGATTACCATGGCATTCTCAAATGCTCTGCGGGTCATGATGTCTCGAGGCTTAAGGTCCATTTCCAAGAGCTTGAGGATTGCTTGACCTGCCTTAAGGCACTCCTCTCTCTTAGCAGGATCTTCAGCTGGTGTGGAAGAACTGTAAGGGAGCGACATGCCGAGAGCCTCAATCGCGGTGGCCATGGTGTTGGCGGTATACATTCCACCGCAAGCTCCAGCGCCTGGGCACGAATGCTTCACGATGGATTGACGCTCTTCCTCTTTGATCTGGCCCGAGATGTATTGGCCGTAGCATTGGAAGGCAGATACGATGTCGAGTGCTTGACCGTCCCACCGACCAGCGCGAATCGTACCGCCGTAGATCATGATCGAGGGACGATTCAATCTTCCCATGGCAATTAAACAGCCCGGCATATTCTTATCACAGCCAGGCAAAGCGACTAGCGCGTCATACCACTGAGCGCTCATAACTGTTTCAATCGAGTCGGCGATGAGGTCACGCGACTGCAGTGAGAAACACATACCTCGCGTTCCCATCGAGATGCCGTCGCTCACACCGATCGTATTGAAACGCATGCCTACCAAGCCTGCGGGAGTCGTGCCTTGTTTCACGATGGCGGCTAAGTCATTGAGATGCATGTTGCAGGTATTGCCTTCATACCACATGCTGCAAATGCCGACTTGCGGCTTGTTCATATCTTCCGGTGTAAGTCCGGTTCCATAGAGCATGGCTTGCGAAGCACCTTGGCTCTTGGGTTGGGTAATCTGCGAACTATAGCGACTTAAAGATTGATTCATACGAAGACCGAACTGTAAAACGACAAAAGAAAATATTTAAAACAAATCGATCGGCGAGTGCGGGCAGGGTGACTGCGTCGGGCATAATGAGTTCGCTCGCCGTACCATAAAGGCGATACCATTCTAACTCCACCGGCCTGCTTTTGGCAGATGGGAAGCAGAGGATCCAACGAGGAAAAGCACATGAGAATTGTTTCGTTATATCCAGCCGCAACCGAGATTGTCTGCGGCTTGGGCCTCCAGACTAGTCTGGTCGGCGTTAGTCATGAGTGCGACTTTCCTGTAGAGATCCAGTCACTGCCGAGGGTGACTCGTTGTTTGATACCGGCAGATGCCACGAGTGGTGAAATCGATCGCATAGTCAGCAAACGGATGGCGCAGCAGTTACCTCTTTACGAAGTAGATCGCCCACTGCTTCTCGAGCTCAAGCCAGATTTAGTGATCACTCAATCGCTCTGTCGAGTTTGCGCTATTAATGAAAATGATATTGTTGAGGCTTTGGATCCGGCTCACCCGACACAGATCAAGGCACTCTCTGCTACAACGTTGGTGGAAGTCTTAGAAAGTATTGAAACGCTGGGATTCCTCGTTGAGCGGGTCGCAAAAGCTCGAGAGATTATAAATGCTTTGAATGACCGAGTGTCGCAAGTACAGGCCGCCATCAAGGCTTCGCAGGCCAAGCCAAGGGTCGTCATGCTGGAGTGGTTAGATCCACTTTTTTCTGCTGGTCATTGGTCTCCCGAACTCATTCGCTTGGCTGGGGGAGAAGAAGTTCTAGGCGAGGCAGGTCAGCTTTCCAGGAAAATTGACTGGCAAGATGTGATTCAAGCTAGGCCTGATGTCTTGTTGATCGCATGTTGCGGTTATAGCATCGAGCGTACAAAAGTAGATATGGATCACCTTGTCTCCAGGACGGGTTTTGCAGAGTTACCAGCAGTCAGGGGTGGGCGGGTGTTTTTGGGTGATGGTAATGCCTTTTTTAACCGTCCAGGCCCACGCTTGGTGGATACCTTGGAAATGGTGGCGGAGTGTCTACATCCGGAATCGTTTTACACAAGTCAGATCAAGAATAAGTTAGTGCGTTGGCTCGGTTAGCAATCTTAACGATCAAGCGTCTGTAATTGACGGTGGAAAAGTTATTTATGAAGCGTCCCGAATTTATATATTTTGACCTGGGCAACGTATTGGTATTTTTTGATCATGAGATTGCTTGTCGCCAATTAGCTGAATTAGCACAAATGCCTGTCGATGTGATGCGTCGAGAGGTTTTTCAGTCGACTCTACAGAGCGATTACGAGCGTGGCTTGCTCAGCAGCGAGGATTTTGTCGAGAAATTAAGTCAGCGCATAGGCCGAGCACTTCCGGTCGAGGCAACTTTGGAAGCCGCGAGTGCGATTTTTCATCCTCACACGGAAATACTGAAGAGTATTCGTCAGTTGAGAGGTGCGGGCTTTCGCTTAGGTATTCTCTCCAATACGTGTGATGCGCATTGGACCTGGCTGCAGCGACAGAGCTACGAGGTGCTTGGACCATGGTTTGATGTGGTGGCTTTGAGCTACGAGATGCAATGTGCTAAGCCGGATCGCGAGATCTATGATCGTGCCGCAGGGTTGGCTGGAGTGTCGGGTGAGTCTATTTTCTTTACGGATGATCGTTTAGATAATATTGATGGAGCCAGGCAAGCAGGATGGATGGTGCATCCTTTCACCGACTTGAGAGGCTTCGAAGAGAGAATTGCAGCGTGGTTGTAAAGCTTCTTAAGTGGTGGTCTGCCGGCTATGTTTCGTGATGCAACTAGTTGGACTCAGTGGACGGATTTAGCAGAGAGATCTGGCTGGCGTTGGCAGTTTGCTGTTAATCAAGAAAGGCGATCTGCGGAGGTGCATCGACTGCTTGCACCGACGGGGCGCATCGAGTTGCAAGGCGACAAAGAGGCTATTCAGAAGCAGTGGTGTCAAGAAGTTCGATTTGAGGATGTGGTAAATCAACTGTCGGATGAGCCGGTCGTGATTCATTTGCATGGACTGGGGCGGACGAGGCGATCGATGAGGCCGATGCGTCGTGCGCTCGCTCGCCAATTCCCGAAGCTTGAGCAGCGAGAATTCGGTTACGCTTCGCTGGTGCGTTCCATAGATGATCATGCCAGCGCACTGGAGAAGTATCTTGCCTGGTCGGTTGGGTCTCGCCCCGTCATCTTCGTAGCGCATAGTTTGGGTAATATCGTGCTTCGCCGTCTGTACTATAAGATCCGCGAGCGACAAGGATTGTGGTTGCCAGACAACTCATCCACACCCTTTAGGCTCAGGGGACATGTGATGCTTGGGCCTCCGAACCAAGGGAGTCGAATTGCAGCGCGACTGAGTCATATACCTGGCTTGCCGCGCATTATGGGCCCGAGTTTCATGCAGTTAGGCCCGAGTTGGAGCACGGTGGTAGAGGGTTTAGAGAGCCCTCCAGGTGAGGTTTTGGTAATTGCCGGCGATGTGCCGAGTTTTCGTAGGCTGCACCCTTTACTCGGCTCGCCCAATGATGGGCTCGTAACGGTTGATGAGACTAGGTTATGGTCAGATCAGGATGTACGAGTTTATCCGATTCCACATACGCTATTCATGATGGATAAGCGGGCGCAGCAGGCAACGATGGAGCGCGTGGCTGCATGGATTGGGGAAGTTGAGAATGGAAGTTGAGAAAGATAATCGGTTGGGATCGCGAAGTTCCCTGGCTCCGAGCCGATCGCACGGCTCGTGTGGGGTGTAAGGGTGTCCAGCGAAGCAGGATTTCATTTACCGGAAGCTAGAAACGTCGCAGCAGGGGTTCCGCCCCACGCTGTAGTGGCTACCATTAACCAGAATAGTTACCATAAAGGTGGTAGCTGCATTTGTCGTGCGAAGATTGGGTGGCGGGTTATCTTCTCTTAAGTGGAAGCGAATTGCGTTCATGTCGAGCGGTTCATCCCCATTGATACGACCGGAAGATAGGAAGATGATTCCGGTAGCGGTAATCGATATCGGCGCCACCAGCATACGAATGGCGATTGCCGAGATCGATCCAGCAGGAAAAATTCGCCTGCTCGAGACACTCAATCAAGCGGTATCGCTCGGTAAAGACACCTTCTCTCAACGCCGTATTCGAAAGTCTTCGATCGAAGATTGTGTTCGAGTTCTAAAGAGCTATCGTAAGTTGCTGCTGGAGTATGGTATCACGCAGCCCAATCAGATTCGTATCGTCGCTACCAGCGCCGTTCGTGAAGCGATGAATCGGCTGGCATTCCTAGATCGTATCTATGTTGCAACGGGAATGAATGTCGAGCCAATTGAGGAAGCAGAAGTTAATCGAATTACCTACATGGGAATTCAACCGCTTCTGCAGATGGATCCAAAGCTGGCTGCTTCGCGTACTGTCGTGGTGGAGGTAGGTGGTGGTAGCACTGAAGTCTTAGTGGTTCGCGGAGGTAATGTTCTCTTTTCCAACACCTATCGTCTAGGCTCTTTGCGCTTGCAGGAAACCTTGGAGCGTTTCGATGCTCCTAAGACCAAGCAGTTGGCGATCATGGAGTCGCAGATCCGCCGAATTGTCGATCAAATTTGCGAACAGGTGCAAGTCGACACACCTGTTGAGATGATTGCCCTCGGCGGTGATGTTCGCTTTGCTGTTGCCAATTTACTTGAGGAATGGGATCAGGAATCGTTAGCTTTGCTCTCTACGGACCAATTGGCTGAGTTCACTAAGCAGGTTATTGCTCTGAGCGAAGATGAGATGGTGCGAAGATTCGGCATTAGTTTTCAGGATGCTGAAACCGTTGGTTCAGCCCTGCTCAGCTACGTTTTGTTGGCACGCGGATTTGGAGTCGAGACGATCCGAGTGGCTGATGTGAACTTGCGTGATGGTTTGCTGCAGGATTTGGCGACCCGCGATCATTGGAACGCTGATTTCCGCAACCAGATTATTCGCTCAGCTATCGGTTTGGGGCGAAAGTTCCACTTTGATGAAAAGCATGCCCGGCATGTTGGGGCGTTAGCTCGCAAGCTGTTCGGCGAATTGCAGAAGGAGCATCAACTCGACCACCGAATGGATTTGATACTCTATTTGGCGGCTCTGCTGCATGAGATTGGTTTGTATGTCAACGTGCGTAGTAATCACAAGCATGCGTTGTACCTGATCCGTAATAGCGAACTGTTTGGGCTGAGTCGACGAGATGTTTTGTTGGTTGCGTTGGTGGCTCGGTATCATCGTCGCAGCAGTCCCAAGCCCGATCATGAAGGATATGCGACTCTGGATCGTGATGATCGCGTTGCCGTAGCTAAACTGGCCGCGATATTGAGAATTGCCATCGCTCTGGATGAATCAAGAAATCAGCGAATACATGAAGTGAAATGTAAGGTCGAGTCCCATCGAGTTGTCTTAACAGTTCGAGGCGTAGAAGATATTTCACTAGAACAACTAGCTCTACGGCAAAACGGTGGCTTGTTTGAGGAAGTGTTTGGAAGTCAGGTGTTGTTACGGACATCGCGCAAGTAAGTTGCACTCAGGTGACCGACAACGAACGTCGCCTTAGCCAGCGATGAACTCTCAGGCAGCTTGTGAAGGCTCTTTAATCGAGCGAATTATCTCGCTGGATATCTGCTCTTGCCAGTGAGTAAGATCAGGCAGTGAGTCGGGCTTTAAGTCCTGAATGGAGCGAAGCAAAGAGGCTGGCGATCGCAAAACGAACTCTCCAGTCATGCGGAGTTTGTAGGTGATTGAATCCGTGCCACGCCACATTTTTATAAAATGTGTACGAGCGGTGTGGTATTGTCCTCCTCGCAGTGCCATTCTCATCCATTTGCCCGATCCAGCTTGTGAACGTGTGTGGAAATTATCGATCAGTAATTCGGCAGGACAAGTTAGGCCACGTTCCGCGTAAGCTTCCAGCAAAAGATCGTTCATGAGCTGCCGCTGTGCATGACTTCGCTGCCAGCAGATACTCGATGCGTGCTGGCGATATCCAAGAACAACATTTTCAAGATTTGTGATCTTGCCGAGTTTGGATATTCGTAGCCAAAGATCATGGTCCTCGATCCATTGATATTTCGATCGATAGCCACCAGCCTTCTGCATTGCAGTTTTGCACATCATCACACTGGGGTGAATAAGAGCCGACTCGCGGCGCAATAGTCGCTCCACCAAAGTATTGGAATCCGAGGGAAAGCGAGTAATTCTCAACGGTCTACCATCGACATCCATTTCGATTGCCGCACCACCAAGGGCGACTACCTCTGGATTCTGTTGCATGAAGGCAACTTGTTTCTCTAGGCGATCAGGCATAGCAATGTCATCGGCATCCATGCGCGCGATAAGGCGTCCTCGAGAAGCTTCGACAGCTTGTTGAAGAGCGGCTACCAACCCACGATTAGGCTGGTTGATGATACGGATGCGATTATCGATGGAGGAGAATCGTTCGAGGATTTGTAGCGATTCATCGCGGCTACCATCATTCACACAAATCATTTCCCAGTCTCGGAAGCTCTGTTCCAGTAGGCTACCAATACTGGTAGCCAAAAAGGGAGCTGCATTGTAGATCGGGAGGGCGATGGAAACTAAAGGAATGTGGGATGTCATAGCTGACTCGCTTATGCGGCACGAGAGGTGGATTGCGTCTGCTCAGGTGCTGACGGGGTGGGCGGCATCTGAACCCAGCCATCGCAGGGAATATACTGATCATCCAGCGTATGTGGTTGAAACCATTTCTGTGGTGTGTAGACAACTTGGCCTGTTCGCCGACCGAGCCAGCCACCCCACCAACTCAGTGTACTGTTGGCAGTGACACAGCATTCCGCCTGTTGCATGAGATATAAGTCTTCGTATGCTGTATCGGTGGTGGTGTGGTCAATCCAGTGTGTTTTGTAGGACCAGCGTATGTGCTTGCGACACCAAGCGATATCGTTAGAAAAGACAAAGACATTTATGTTGTTATGATCTGCGGCCCAATCAGCGACACATCGCTGGTAGTATTGCAGCGGTAAATTTAAATAGATTTGAGATAGCTGTGGATTGGTGACGTAATCGCCACGTCGGATATGGAGGGCGACTGAGCGATGGCTGCGCATCATGTCTGCTACTTCATATGTTCTTTGGCTACAAGCTGTCTTGAGTGTCAGTTCCTTGCGCAAGGTCTCAGCAATATCGCTGAAGAAATTCTCGCTCTGCCAGTAACCATCGATGTATGCCGACGGTCCGGTTTGCAGAAAGTTGGGATGAAAACCGAATGGCTTTTCACGGACCCAATGAGGCAGGCCGGGAGTCATGTTCCACAGCCAACGTTGCCACTTCGTTCGGCGCGACAAGTCAGGCACATGAGCTTGGTTGTCGGAGATGAAGTTTGCTTGGATATTGAAATGATTGATTTGTAATCCATGTTGCGGCAGGTTGCGATAATCGCGGATATCTAAAGATAGTGGGACTTGGTGTTTCGCCGCGAGATATCGTCCAAAAGCATACTGGAACAGTTGATTACCGAGGCCACCATTGAGTCGTGCGATGATCATTTCAGACTCCTCAGCTTAAGCGGCTCGTTGATGGAAGAGACGATGCAAACGTTGCATTTTGGCCTTTTGTAAGGACCATTTATGTCGACGTGGATAAAAGGCCTGCGCCGTCGATTGGGTGGCCAACATTTGCTTGGAAAGAAACTGTCGAATCACCGAAAAGAAGTTGTACTGATCGAGCACTAGGTCACGAGCATGGGCGAGGACGGGTCTATTTTGCGAAGCGATGTCCGATTGCAGGATACGAGCGATCGTGGCAATCGATTGCCCTGGTTGGTGAATGTCAATCGTTGTCAAGCTTTCGGAGGGGAAGTACTCGGCAATGTTTGGGCAGCCGTAGTAAATCGGATAAGACTGGGCTAGGAAGCAGTCCGTGAGTTTCTCGCTGAAGTAGTGCGGAACGGAATCATTTTCCAGAACAATATGATATTTGTAGGGTGCAATTGCGTCCCACTTGTCCCCAATGTCTCGATAGCCGCGGCCGAATACCTCAAGATGGTCGCCGAAATGCTCGCGCAATCGATGTACGAAACGTTGCCTCGCGATATGATCCGGTGTGATGTTTTTGTTGGAGCAGATAACCGAAACTAGTCCCGGTTTTTCGATCGCTGGCTGCTTAAACTCACTGTAGGCCCGGATCACAAAATCATTCTTGTGACGATCGACACCGATGTGCCAAGGGAGCCCCTGAGGTCCAAGGTGGATTTCAGGATAGGTGGTAAACGGAGACCAGCTTTTCGAGAGAGTTTTGCTGGAAACCGCCAAGCTTTGATGACAAGTGATCACATGCGCGAACTGTTGGATGAAGCTGCGTCGATATCGCCGCATGCTGGGCGGTTCGCCGGTAATAAGCAGCGTGTTGGCTTGTGGTACTTTTACTTTTGTTGGGGCAGTCAGATCCTCGAAAACCACCCAAGCGTCCACTTCGGAGACCGGTTGGTCAACGTAAAAGGTCCAGTTGTCCCAATGAGCGATACCGTGTTGCCTATGGGATTCGAGTGTGGGGTGTGGTGACTGTAGGTCCGAGCCCTTCATTTGCAGGTGACCAGAATCTTGAGGCGACGCCTTTTGGCCAGGCAATTGACGGAGCAACGGCCAGTCAGGATGAGGCGTCGATATTAACACTCGAAAGGGCATGTCAGTACTCGGTGTATCACGAATTAGGCTGCCATACGGCCAGCGCGCTTGAGGTTTCTGTATTCTGTGATGGTCCGTGAAATACCTTCGTCCAGAGAGATCGATGGGCGAAATCCCAGTTGACGTATCTTGGTGCAATCCATGCATTTGCGGGGCATGCCATCAGGTTTCGTGGTATCCCAAACTGTTTTGCCGCGATAACCAGCCTGATGGGCAATTTCATTGGCAAGTTCTTTAATCGAGACATCGTAGCCCGTGCCAAGATTAATCGGTTGGGGTGTTTCGACGTGCTCCATCAAGAGCTGTAGACCACGCACAACATCATCCACATGAATGAACTCTCGTCGCGGTGTGCCAGTTCCCCAAACAGTGGTTTCGTACTTGCGCTGGTCGACGGCATCGCAGTAACGACGTACCAGTGCACTCAAGACATGGCTGCGTTCAAGGTCAAAGCAATCACCTGTTCCATAAACGTTGCAGAGCATGGGGCAAACGCTCTTGAGGCTATACTGCCGATGGTAGTACTCCGCCAACTTTAGCCCCACAATTTTGGCCAAAGCATAACCTTCATTCGTAGGTTCTAACGAACCGGTGAGCAATGAGTTTTCTTGGATTGGTTGAGTGGCAAGGCGTGGGTAGATACAAGAGCTTCCCAGGAAAAGCGTTTTATCTACTCGGTAGCGATGGCAGGCTGCAAAAATAGCCGTATACATGCGCACGTTTTGGTCGAGGAAACCCACAGGATCAGACTGGTTGGCCATAATGCCGCCAACCTTGGAGGCCAGCATAAATACAAATCTGGGGCGCGTGGTACGGAAGTAATAATCGACCGCATCGCAATCGACTAAATCAAGCTCTTCTCGTGTAGGGGCTAATACATGTGAAAAGCCAGCCTGCCTGAGGTAACGCACCATCGCGCTACCAATCATCCCACGACCACCGGTAATCAATATCGTATCTTGTGGATCCATCCACTGCAGTCCTTAACCAACGTAACCGAAACTAGTCCAAGCTCTGTCATAGCGTGACGCGATTGGAGAGAGCAATCCCAATTTGAGGGTATGGGAAGAGCAGCCCGAGAGACTTTTAATTAGGGCTTCAATGCTAGCAAAAATGCATCTGGTGCTTTTGAGCCATCAACAGATGGTGAGGGGATGCACACAGCGCTACCGGGAGTGCCGGTTTATTTTTTGCGAAGCTCAAAAATTCCGCAGCCGTAGTGGCAGCCGCAGTTGTCTTGGATCATGGAGTCTGTCAGTTCGATGTGTTGGTGCAATTCCCCAGCATCATCTACGTACGAGAATCCCTCGAGATGAAAGATTGGTGCGAATAGCTCGAGCAGATAACGGATCGCAAAGACGCGATGGGCGTTGAATTCGATGCGTTGAGGACCGATCGGAGTTGATAGGTAGAGTATCCCATCGGTTTGCAGGCAGCGCACCAGATTAGTGAGACCGTGGCGATGTCCTGCGGCATCAATCGGATCTCCGTAGCGTCCTAGTCCGAAATGTTCGATGGCATGCAAGCAGGAGAGCGAGTCGCAATAGTCTTCGAGGCTGAAGTCAGGTGACGTAATATCAGCCTGGCGGAATTCGATATTCGGGATTTTGCTTTCTTGCGGACGAATATCGAGGACTTCGATCGGGCGGAACACGGCAACATGGGCCACGAAACCGTCAACGCGCGAGCCGATATCAACATGTTTGTGAGGTTGACGTTTGAAGATTTGGCGAGCGACTAGAAGATCTTGATGGAAGTAGTGCCCAGAGGCAACGCCATTGCAGTCGGAGCGGTCTGTTAAGCAAGGATTCCAAGAGGCCAGCGGAAATTCATCCCCCTGTTCCTTCAGGCTTTCTTTCAGATGCCAATAGTCTCGGAGAAAGGTTGGAAGTTCACGAACACCCCGGCGGAATTGTCGTGTGTTGATTCCTAAACCGCGGAGCATCGTGCCCATGTGAAGTTCTCTCTGATCGTTTTTCGATGGATTTTGCGCCTAAAACGCGTTCATTTTCTGCCTATGCGGCCCAACTGGCTAGTTCACACCAGGGAACGGAGTTGGGCAGTATTACGAATCGTTGAAGCAGAAACACGCCAAGCCTCTCGATTAGCAACTTGGCTGCTCGCATTTTCGTGTATTTAGCGTAGGTCTAGCACGATTTTGGGGTCAATATCGTTTTTGAAAACTTAGTTAACCCGGCAAGTGCCCACCATAGAACAACAATCGATCCAGCGGATGGATTCGCTCTGCGTCGGCATAACAAGTTGAGGCTCTCAATAGAGCGACTATTTGCTAGCAAGCGTGACGTTAAGAAGGGAGATGTTTTAGTAAACTGCTATTTAACTAAGACGGGACGACCTGTTAGGTTGACAAGCGGGCGATGTAGGGTTCGCTCCTCCAGATAAGGCCATGTATTTTAGGCAACCGAAACTGATGTATTCCGCGGGCATGGGAATTGCGTTGATCTCGTCACAGCCACAATGGGGCGGTGGTGAGCAATGGCTGTGGTCATTAGGCCAAGGTCTGCGTCAACAAGGTGCGCGCGTCCATTGGATTGTGCCCGAGTCGAGTCCAATAGCGTTAAGGCTGGAGCAAGATACTTTTCCGTGGTTGCCAGTGCATGGACGAGGGCGATCGTGGCGAGATATCAAATCGATTCGATGTTTCTTACGTCGCAGTGACATCGATGTGGTGCATTTTAATGACAGCCACGCAGTGATCGGAACATCGCTGGCTCTATTAGATTGCCGCTATGTAGCTCGAGTGGCCACCAAGCACACGATATTTCCGTTGCGATGGCGGCAGAAATATGAGTGGATGATCGACCGGATGATCTGTGTATCGAAGGCAGCCCAGCGTGCTTGTTTAGAATGCGGTATGCGCGAAGAGAAAACGGCTGTCATCTATGGTGCAGTCGACATCCCTAAGGTCAGCGATAATGCGCGAGACGAACTATTGGCTGAATTGGGTTGGGATGGTGAAACGCAACTACTCGTACATGTTGGTAATTTACTATCTTGCAAAGGGCAGCGTTACATTGTCGAAGCGATGCCTCAGATTTTAAAAGCCAAGCCCAACGCGAAATTGCTGATAGCTGGTGAAGGACGCGAGCGAGGTGAATTGGAAGCGACGATCGCTCGACTTGGTTTACAAACTAGCGTTAGATTGCTGGGATTTCGGAATGATGCTACGCAACTGTTAGCAGCAGCGGATGTGGTAGTGCAGCCTTCATTGGCCGAGGCTCTGTCTCTGGTAGCAATTGAGAGTCAGTTGTTGCTCAGGCCCTTAGTGGCGACAGCTGTCGGGGGTCTGGCCGAGGTAGTTGGAGCTGATATGGAATCGCCGCTTGCCGAGATCGTTTCCAGTGAGTCCGCCGTAGATATTGCGACGGCTGTAGAGCGGATATTGGAGGGTGGAGCCGAAGTTAAGTGGCGTTGCCAGCGAGCGGCCGTTTCAGCCCGGCAGCGTTTCTCGATGGAGCGGATGGTTTCAGAGATTCAAGCTGTCTATTCGGTGTTGATTCGGGCTAGGCGGGGGAGTCGTTGGGCAATTTAGTCCCGTTTTTCCGCGTTGAGGCCGACAACTACCCGACTCTATCTTCTGTCTGTGAGGCCGCTGCATTAGGATAAGGTTTTGGGACAAAGGTACGTCCACAGGGATGCACCCAAATTGGTATCGCCATTGGTGAGCGCGCAATGAATTCGGATCCTAGCAAGTTTTTTAATCGCGAATTGAGTTGGCTCGAGTTCAATCAGCGCCCCCTAGATGAGGCGATCAGTGAGAAAGTTCCACTCTTAGAACGACTGAAATTTTTGGCGATCACCAGTTCGAACCTGGACGAGTTCTTTATGGTTCGCGTGGGTGGATTGCAGTTACAACTCGAGCAACATATTGTCTCGACCGATCCGGCAGGTATGTCGGTAGGACAGCAGTTGACGGCCATCTTTCAGCGTGTGCAGCGGATGGTTGATTCGCAGTACGAATGTTTTCTTGGGTCCATCGAGCCTGGTTTGCAAAACGCTGGAATCCAAAGGCTACGAATGCAAACAGCAGCGCCAAAGATGCGCGAGTTTGCTGAGCGCGTCTTTCGCGAAGAAATCTATCCAGTTTTATCGCCGATGGCGATCGATTCCGAAGACCCTTTTCCACTATTTCCGAATCAATCGTTGAATCTATGCGTTAGCTTGAAGGTTGAGGGCGAAGAGCCAGGTTGCCGTTTCGCTGTCATACCTTTAGGAAAGATCTTATCTCGATTCGTGACATTGCCAACCGATCAAGGCTACAGCTACATGCTGTTAGAGGACGTAGTTACGGCGATGGCAGATCACTACTTTCCTGGCGACAGCGTGCAGGAAGTGGTACCGTTTCGTATTACACGCAATGCGGATGTGAGCGTGCGCGAGGATGGTGCTGCCGATTTGATGAGCGGCATGCAGGAGGTCTTACATCGGCGCCGTACGGCAGATTGTGTACGCCTGGAAATCGATGCCAATTGTTCCACACAGATGGCAGATTATTTGCGCGACCGATTAGAGATCGATGCGCGTGATATTTTCAGGATCAGTGGGCCTTTGGATCTGTCGGCGATGATGTATCTGACATCATTAGATGGCTATCCTGCCTTACGAGATCCACCTTGGCCAGCGCAGGCTTCGCCGCTAGTCGATCTAAGCCAAAGTCTCTTTTCGACGATTGGTGAACGGGATGTATTGATAAGTCATCCCTACGAGAGTTTCGAACCGGTCGTACGGTTGATTGAAGAAGCGGCAGCCGATCCAGATGTATTAGCGATCAAGCAGGTTTTGTATCGCACCAGTCGCAAAAGTCCTATCGTCGCTGCTTTGAAACGAGCTGGCGAAAGAGGAAAGTCTGTCACTGCCATCGTTGAACTGAAGGCACGTTTTGATGAAGCCCGAAATATTGAATGGGCTCGCGAACTTGAGCAAGCTGGCGTACAGGTGATTTATGGAGTCAAGGGACTCAAGACACACGCGAAGGTGTGTATCATTGTGCGCCGCGAACCGCATGGTATTCAGCGTTATATGCATTTTGGCACCGGCAATTACAATGAGACTACAGCTCGACTCTATAGCGATATAAGTTTCTTGACCGCCAATGAGGAATTAGGAGCTGACGCAAGCGCATTTTTTAATGCGGTTACCGGATACAGTCAGCCGCAGCAGTATCGACGGATCGATGCGGCGCCGATCGGTCTGCGCAAGCGATTGCTGATGATGATCGACAATGAGACGCAGCGCAAGCGACAAGGACAACGTGGTTATATCGCGGCCAAGCTTAATGCCCTGGTAGATCCTGAGATCATCGAGGCGTTGTACCGCGCTAGCCAAGCTGGTGTTACCATTCGTTTAAATGTTCGTGGCGTCTGCTGCTTGCGGCCAGGTGTTCCGGGCCTCAGCGACAATATCTCTGTGATCAGCGTGGTCGATCGGTTCCTAGAACATGCCCGCATTATGTATTTTTATCATGGTGGCGACGAGCGCATGTTTATTAGCAGTGCCGACTGGATGCCGCGCAACTTAGATAGGCGGGTGGAATTGCTGGTCCCTATCGATGATTTCGCTTGTCGCAAGAAGCTGATGGAGATTCTCGACAGCTACTTCCGCGATAATCAAAACGCCTGGAAGCTTAAAGCCAATGGAACCTATGAGAGGCTGATGCCCGACGAAGGGGAAACACCCATCCGCGCTCAAGAGTTGCTCTACAAAATGGCTGTCGATGCGGTCAAACAAGCCGAGGCGACAAAGCGTACGATGTTCGAGCCTCACCTGTCCGCTTCAAATCGACCGGTGTGATCCGAGCAGGCCGGCACTTGAATTACTATCGAAATAGCATCGAATTGGGCGCTCGAGTAGGGTTCGTTCTAGTGGTGCGTCAGCCTCGGCTCTTACTGGGTGGATATCGCTAGGATTCTATGAACTTAGGCTGCCGCCGTAGCGCATTATCCCAGAGTCTGGGGCTGAAAATCGTTTCAGTTGGCGAGCCAAGTTGTTATGCTATTTCGGATGCCACATGCTGGCATCGCAAGTTCATCGAAGCTGATATCGATGACTTACCTTCCTGTTCTGCTGTCACGCCTCACCTCTCATCCAACCGGAGATTTCTTCAATGCGCAGCTTGAGATGGCATCATCTAGTGGTCGGTTTATGCTTGAGTTCATTTACGCTGGATGGTGGAGGGTGGAACGCTGGTGTTCTGCGGGCTGAGGAGACAAGCGACTCCGTTGCGGCAGCAGGCACGCTGAAGGATCTGGATGGACACTTCCCGTTTACTCCTCCAGCCGAAAAGCAGCAATGGGAGGAAAGGGCGGAAGCGGTTCGCCAGCAATTGCGCGTTGCCTTGGGTATCTGGCCGATGCCCAAGTTGGCAGAATTGAAACCCGTTCGTCACAGTCGAAAAGAGATGACGGGGTACAGTGTTGAGAATGTCTATTTCGAAAGCCTGCCTGGTTTTCATGTAACGGGTAATCTTTATCTACCGGCAAACATGGAGGAAGGCAAGAAGTATCCAGCCGTTCTTTGTCCTCATGGTCATTGGACTGAAGCAAGATTTTATGATGCTGGTGAGGGTGAGCGACGACGCCTACTGTCCAATGGCGAAGAGCGTTTTGAAAATGCAGCTCGCAACCATATTCAGGCTCGCTGTGTTCATCTGGCACGAATGGGTTGTATTGTCTTCCACTGGGATATGATCGGATATTGTGATAGCCAGCAGATTAACTCGGCGCGGGCACATGGTTACGCGAAACAAGATCCGAGCACGGAGGTGACCGATGCCGGTTGGGTGCTCTTCAGTCCTCGAGCTGAAGAGTTAGGGCAGTCGGTTATGGGATTGCAAACAATTAATACCCAAGCTTCGCTCGAGTTTGTCCTCAGTCTACCGCAGGTGGATGCAAGTAAGATTGGCATCACGGGAGCAAGCGGAGGGGGAACACAAACTTTCATTGCCGCAGCTCTTGATCCTCGCTTCTCGGTGGCATTTCCAGCGGTCATGGTTAGCACGGCGATGCAGGGTGGTTGCACTTGCGAGAATGCTTCTGGACTGCGTGTTGATACCGGTAACATTGAAATAGCAGCTCTTATTGCTCCGAGACCCTTGGGCATGACAGCCGCTAATGATTGGACCAAGGATATGGCGAAGGATGGTTTTCCGCAGTTGCAGCAGTTGTATCAGCTCTATAACGCTAAGGAAAAAGTCGCTCTCTTTCCATCGTTGCATTACGGTCACAACTATAATCATGTCTCTCGTGTTTCGATGTACGGCTGGTTTAATCAGCACTGGGGATTGGGCTACAAGATGCCTGTGCTGGAAGACGACTTTGCTGTTTTGCTCCGTCCTGATTTGACGGTTTATGATCAGGCGCATCCAAAGCCCGAAGGTGGGCTGGAGTTCGAGCGAAAGCTTCTCAAAGCTTGGCATAATGATCAGACAGAGCAACTTACGTCTGGCCTGAAGCAGCCAACGAATTCTGAAGGCTACAAGAAATCTGTTGAACAGATTAAGAGCGGCTGGAAGGGACTATTGGGACCTGATATTCAGGCATTTCGCGGCAGCGAAGTCAAAGTTTTGGGAGGTGCTGACGCTCCCATTGTGCATGGAGTGCTAAGCCATCCCAAGTTGGCGGAGTCGGTCCATGTTGCTGCGACTGGCAAGCTGGATAGTCAAAAAGTCCTGATCGTCATTTCAGATTTGGGATGCGATGTTTTGGCAAATGCCAAGGGAGCATTGGCTGAGATGATGGCCGCTAAAAAAGATAAACAGGATTATATAATTGTTGCAGCCGATTTGACTGGGCAGCATTCGAAGTTCATTGGCGGCGAGCGAGTTGTTGGAGATTCCCAACAACCTTTGGTTGGCAATCCTCGCTTGGCAGCTGCCTACACCTATGGTTACAACCGACCAGTCGCTGTGAAGCGAGCTCAGCAGGTCTTGGCGATGGTAGCAGCCCTTCGCCAAAGTGGAGCCCAGACGATCGAAGTGGTGGGAGAAGGCGAGGTTGCGATCTCAGCTGCTGTGGCTGCGTTTCAATCCGCCGGTGAGATCAATAAGCTGGTGGTTGATGTGAAGGGAGCAGACCTCGATGGAGCCGCATCCATTAGGTCCATCGATTTCTTCCCTGGTTCGCAGCGTTTCTTCCATATTCCTGGCTTGATGTTGACTGCCGGTGTCGCCGAACGCGAACTGCGCGTCGACGGCAAAGTGGTCTCGCCACTGGAAGCGATTAAGCTGTAATTCGCGATTCCACGGACAGTTAATTGAGTTGCTTTCTAAATTGTTTTTCTGAGTTTTTTCTAGGCGTGTCAGCGATCTCTTTGGGGATGTTGACACGCTGGAAAGCTGTCGGCTAGATCTTGGGTAAGACTAGGTTGCTAGCATTTCTGGGAGAGGCTTTAAGTCTGTGAAGTCGAGGGACATGTGATATCGGGGCAATTTTCGGGCTTGTGACGGGAGCGGGCGGGGTCCTATACTGCAATCTGCTAATAATCTCGGTGGTCTTTAAGTCCTAGACGAGAGACTGTGTTACTGCGAAAAGTGGTGGCACGGCGAACCGTCCCTTGGTTCGCAGCGTAGAGGTGGTTAGCAAAAGGAGTCTGGTTTGGGAAGGAGTCCAGTCTCAAATTTGTAGAGAAACGATTTTTACGCATGGCATGATCGCTACGGATGTTGAAGCGACGCTGAGCGTTACGACGCGAAGGTTGTCGGAAAGTTTGAAAATCGTTTAGGCGTCTGGTCGAAACAGATAATTACTTCGATAAGTAGCGCGCCTGCGAAGTCTGCATAATTTGATTACGGATAAGTTCTCCCGACACGGATTGCAGCGCTTGATGCCGAAGATATCCCGCTGGCTAGCGGTGAGATTGGAGGCAAGTTGC
>JAUMAI010000200.1:0-2911 GCA_032116775.1 Pirellula sp.
TCCGGATCGTTTGGACACTATCGAGGGTAAGGTAGACGTACTCTCGCAGCGGGTTGACAGCATGGACACGCACTCAAATCGCAAAAATTCCTAGTGGAGGCTGCTGTAGCTGTGAAAATCCTTTGGAACTTTGCAACGCGACCTATCGCTCAGACCGGCAACTGGTCAGTCAAAAGCATACTCCCTGCTTTTGCAAAGATCACTCGGTACTGGGACGTGCAGTTTGTGCAAGTCCAGCGAGGCCAGCATTTGCAGATTTTATTGACCAACGAACGAGGTAGTCCGATGTGGCAAAGAGGCAATCGCATCTTTGCACAATCGGCATACACTTGGAGCAACCAAAACCAGATGATACTTGCGCTTGTGCATGAGTTTGGGCACTGGTTGGTTAGGGGCGGTGGACACATGGAACAGCCTGGGCACGTTATGAGCGAGGTTTTGGGCGACCCGCACGTCAACTTTACGCAGCAGGATATGCGGTGGTTTGGTAGGTTGCCTTGGAAATCATCTCTTAGGCCCTGGCATGAGCCTAGTTTTTGGAGAACTTAAATTGACCCCAGAAGCATTGAAAGCATTGATTGAGTCGGACCAGCAAGCAACGGCCTTAATCAATGCTGGTAATGACTACGCTTGTGCGTCTCGGTGTTCCGAGATCGCACCCGCCTTAAGCACCTCGCTACCCCTGTCGATCATGGGGATCTTGAACCTGTACCAAGACAACCTTGCTTTGGGTGGTTTGGTAATTTCGACCATAAAGCAAGTGGCTTCGGTCAATCCGATCATCGGTGAAATGCTCCCATTCATGGGACCATCAGCACACCAAACTTCGATGCCCGACTTCGGGCTACCAGCTATTCGACAAGCCTTAGTCACACCTGTTGAATGGGGCGGTATCGGACTCACCCAGGAACAAGCCGCACCCATCCTTCGTGCCGGTGAATCCTCTCAAACAATCACACCCCTTGAAGTAGAATATGTGAGAACGAGACTATGGCAGTAGTAACCAAAACAGCACCAACATTTTCTCAAATCGAAGCTCCAGTTGTCATTGCATCAGGTTCCGTTGGAACTAACCGAACCTTGGACTTGAAAACCAAGATCGGAGCATGGCTCTATATTCGCATGGGTCGCAGGCTTGGTACTGCGTTGAACAGAGCCGCTTATGTGTTAGTTCGTAGATCAGACAACGACACACTGGTTTTACCTGCTCAGACTTTCGATGTTGTTTCACAAATCGCAACGGCTCAAAGCACAACCGTTTCGACTGCTTCGGCTATCGGTGACCAAACAGTTGTGTTGGCTGCAATCGGTACTTTCGCAATCGGTGACACGATCTGTTTGCACTCCGACGATACGAATGCCAACCGAGTCGAGTTTGCTCGAATCATCAACATTGCATCCACCACGATCACCGTTGAACGACCGTTCAGGACGGCTCACTCCATCGGGGATCGAGTCACAAACCTTGCCGATGTTCGGCAGGTTTACATTCCCGGTGGTGACATTTACGAGATTCGTTGTATTAACACTTCGGGACAATCCATCGTCTTTGCGGTCGATGCGATGATTGACGAAGGGGAGACCATCACCTAATGTTGGCGTACTACGGGCCGGAATGGGAAAGTCTTGCAAGCCGAATCGTTGGTCGGTGGTGTCCGTCTTTCTCGGGCAACACCGGATTGCAATTGCCGGACACGATGGGACGAAATCACGGCACTTTAACAAGTTTGGATCGAAACGCGGCATGGCAAACTAACGGAGGTGCTTTATCACTAGCTTTACAAGAACCAAACGGGCTAGTTTCATTCTCTGGGATGCCAACACAACCTTTAACAATAGCAGGTTGGTTTGCTATAAGTCAGAGCGGGACTAATATTATTCTTTCGATGGGCGGATCAAACACAAACGCTGGCGTGATTGCGACTGTCGTAGGCCAAGGCATCGCTTGGTATGCCAATGCCTTCAGGATTACACAAACATCAACAACCGCTACTCTTAATAGATGGTATCACTTTGTTTTGAGTGTAAACCAACCGCCAAATTACTTAGCTTCCCTCTATGTAGATGGTGTTCTTGTCGGTACTTCTTCTTTCATCTATTCATTTACATTCCCTACTTGGTTAATAGGGAGCAATCAATCAGCAAGTATTGAGCAAATGCGGGGCTGGGTCGATGATTTTATTATTTTTAACACCGCCCTAACCGCCAACGAAGTCCGTTTTATCTACGACCAAGGCCGGGGCGGTGGCATGTTATATCAGCCACCGAGACGACGATCCTACTTTGCATCTGTAACAACCTTCAAAAACTATTGGTTCAGAAACCAGCAACGAATGATTGGTGGGGGAATTAGATAATGTATCCACGCAACAATGCGAATCCTTTACCAATACTGGTCGGAACCATCACTCAAATCAGTGACGGGGTGGTTCAGACTACCGGAGTGTCGGTATCCGTATCAAAAGACAATGGAGCTTACGTTGCTGGAGCCAACACACCAACGGTTGAGCAAGGTGAGTGGAGCTATACACCAAGCCAAGCCGAAACCGATTGCAGTTCCCTCAGGATTGTCCTTTACAAGACTGGTTGCTACTCTCGATCCATTCAAGTTGTTTTTACTGCTTCTGAATCATTCGGTTACGCAGGAACCGATCAAAGCAAGATCACCAATGCAACGGCAACTGTTGCCTTGACGAATACCTCGATCAAATCGGTTACAGATGAAGTCACAGCCAACGTCACCAAGATCGCAGGGCAGACGGCTAGTGCGGCTTCCGCAGTAGCCTTTCCCGCAGCAATCGCCTCGCAAGCGAGCGTTGACACGCTCGCTTCCTACGTCGACACAGAAGTTGCCGCCATCAAGGCGAAAACAGATAATCTACCAACCGACCCCGCAGATGCTAGCGACATC
>JAUMAI010000201.1:0-3264 GCA_032116775.1 Pirellula sp.
GATGGTCGCTAAGCTAATGGAGCCTGAAACAGATCCTGAGAAGACCGAACAGTCCGTGAAGCTCGATCTTCCTAGAACAGCTCCCAATCTTATCGGCGCCGCCAGCCAAGGTGCAGCCGATGGTCTTCAATTAGCTTTGAACGTTGGAGCAATGTTATTGGCATTTCTGGCATTGATCGCCATGTTCGATTGGATGGTTGGGCAAGCTGGACTCGTATGCGGTTTCGCTGATTCACAGGGTAAGCCTTTATGGTCTTTATCCGGCGGGCTTAGCTATATCTTTTTTCCGCTTGCCGTTTTGATGGGTATCGATCCCAATGAAGGACTCAGTGCAGGTCGTCTACTCGGTATTAAGATGATCGCGAATGAATTCATCGCTTACGAGCAACTCGGTGAAATGCTCAAACATGAAGGAGGTCCGCTGCTCACCGAGCGCACCACTCGCATTATGACGTATGCCCTCTGTGGCTTTTCTAATTTCGGCGCAATTGGAATTCAAGTCGGCGGAATTGGTGGCCTTGTTCCAGAACGCAAAAACGAAATAGCACAACTCGGACTGCGAGCCATGATCGGTGGCACGATCGCCTGTCTCATGACAGGCTGTATTGCCGGCATGATGCTTTAGCAAAACAACTTGCCGATCGAAAAATCGAGGGGCAATCTTACGACTGGCCGTTTTGGCTGCATCAGCCTCTGCAGAAGTCGAGCGGCATCCGTAAATGCTTCTGTCTTCACCTTTCTGCCGGCAAAGGTTACTCCACAAAAACATCCTGTCCGTTAATGGATATTCGGAATCGATCGATCTTAAGAAAACGACCGACGACAATTTCGATTAACCACTCCGCCTCGGGCTCCCCTTCTTGAATTGGTGCACGAAACGTGATGAATCTTTGGAACCATATCCAAGTAATACACCACCATACAGTGCGACCATTGAGTCGAACGCGCTGCCGAAAATTCACCCCTGAATAATCGATTCGCCAGCCTCTGGCACCTGGCATCACGATTTCGCGAGCCAACAAACTGCGCTCGGTACAAATCGCTCCTGATGCCAATTCATCTTGGTGAATGTTGGCTAAAACCTCTTTCATTCCAGTTGGGGAACGAGGTGGGGCGAACGGATTGTTATCAGGCGATGGCAAGTGGAGACCCCGAACATTCGGTGGATTCAAGGAGAGCGAGTGCAAGCCTATTGAGGATCGCTAAGCGAACTCTAGCTACTCTTTTCTTTCAAAGCCGTAGAGCGGCATATGTCTATAATAGACTTCGAGGCAATAGATACAGAGACAGGTAACATACAATCGCCCACCTGGAGCAGCGTAGGCATCGCCTCGCGGATCCCAGCTACCTGCCTCAGTGCCATTTTTAACCTGTGCGCCGGGCAAGGCGACTCGCATCGTCTCGTTCCACTTGCGCCATTTATCATCACCCAAATGATGAAGAACTTGTGTCGCGTAGTACCAATAATACACACTTCGATCTGCATCATCCCAGGCGATTGGATGTTCGATCAGAGCTGCTGCACCGAGATTAAGTTTTGGATTTGTTTTTTCCCAGCCAAGGTACTCTCGACACAACAATCCTTCCGCTGTCATGGAAACCGAGGGATGTAGATCATAGTCTTGATAGGTATACAACGCCCCATCTTCGCGTTGCACCGTATCCAGGAAACGCGAGATCTTAAAGAACACTTCTGAATCTACGGGAATGCCTGCCATCCTAGCACTCATCAAGGCCATTACATACCAACCGGTAACTGACAGATCTTGATCTTCGCGCGGTTCATATCTCCACCCTCCACGCTGACTTTGAGCAGCCACTGCAAATTGCACAGCCTTGGTGGCAGGCTCACGAAGTTTAGTGTCTCGTGTGAGGCCATAGAGTTCGCAGAGTGCAATAGTGGCTTGCGCGTGCGAATACATTTTCTGTCGCCCGGGAGAACCGGTAGCCAAAAAACCATCTTCGCTCTGCTTGGAAACTAAATAGTTTTTCCCGCGTTCAACCACATCAGCATATTCTCCAGACTGATGTGTATTTCCGGCTCCTAAAAAAGCCAGTAGTGCCATGGCGGTTGCAGCTGGTGAATCTTCATTTGCGCCACCTGCTTTATAGGGCCCCTTGAGGCTCCAGCTTCCATTCTTCTGTTGATTGCGTTTCAGCCACTGTAACCCGAGTTCAACAGCCTCTTCGGTTTCGCCTGTTCCACCATACGCACCGAGCAAAGCTTTTTTAAGTGTGCCGCTGCGCCCCGCAAAGCCTCGTTCTACAGCGACTTCGTCTAACTTGATCGTAGAAGTCATTTCCATCTCAGCAACCGCTTCTAACTCGGTTGGCTGAACGGCTTCTGCGGGTGAGAGTTCACTTACTTCTGGCATCGCATCTTCGGAAAGCCCAAAATCTGCATCAGCGAAAGTGACTTCGTCGGTACCGGTTTCGAAATGAGCCGTTAAAGAGATACCTTCGCGAATGATCTGGGCCAAAGGAAAGCCAGCCAGGATCAACAAGAAGGCGATGTGGACGATCATACTAATCAGCCACGGTGGTGCCTCTTTACTGCGAGCAAAGCGATCAAGACAACGCGACAGCAGGGAAGGGGGGCGATGTGCTTGATGATCTTTTAACGTTTGCGAAAGCGATGCAAAATCACTTTTGGAGATAGGGACTGGCGTGACAAGAGGTTCGATTTCCGACACGTGACTTCCCTTTGCCGTCGGAGGCGGAGGGGGAAGTGGTGGGGGAACCGGGTTTGACGCCATAAACGTACAGGCCAAATCTATTGAGACCGCCAACCCGCTGGCGCACCCATCCGAGGGTCAGCCATCCATGGTTGAAAAAAAGAATTTTCAAATTCTACCCCTGGAAACAGCGCAAAGTACAGAATTACGCAGCTGGAAGTGGGATTTTTCGCTGTTCCGGCACTGCCATCAGATTTTTCAGCCCTTGGAGCCGACGGTTTTCGGCTAACAGGTTTCCCCAATAGCCGTGCCAACTGGACAGTTTGCTGTAATCGTTACAACCGAATCGTCGCGGTGACAGGTTTCTGAGCAGTCCGGGTGGTGATGAGATTCCTGAAATTTGGGCTGGACTCGTACGCCGATGTCGTTATCATTTGCAACGCGGGATGGAGCAGCCCGGTAGCTCGCGAGGCTCATAACCTCGAGGTCGTCGGTTCGAATCCGGCTCCCGCAACTGAATCAAGGGTGTCAAACTCAGTTTGCCCCTCCGGTTATACCAGCAGGCCGACGTCTCAAAACGTCGGCCTGT
>JAUMAI010000202.1:0-6284 GCA_032116775.1 Pirellula sp.
CGGTCAACTTCGTGAGTCAGTTCCAGGTAGGGATCGTACATCGTTAGTACGATTCCGCCAAAGGTCAATTTTCCAGGTTGATGTTGCATTACCTGGCGAATGACTTGAATCATTTGCGAAAGACCTTCCATCGCAAAATATTCGCATTGAATTGGCATCAGCACTTCCGTGCTGGCTGCTAGGGCCGCCTGCGTCAATGGGCCTAGAGAGGGTGGGCAGTCTATGTAAACCAGGTCATACGCTCCCATCCCACCGTCGAGATGCTGCTGCAACACAGCAGCCTGCCCCTGCATTCCTTTGGCCATCTGGTCAACATCCTGGAAACTTCGGCACCCAGGCAGCAGCTCTAGGGACTCTTGGGAGGTGGATAAAAGACTTTCTCGAAGGGGGCGATCTAGCAGCAGAGGATGTCGATCGGCAGGCTTGTGTCCCATTCCCGACGTGGCATTGCACTGCGGGTCAAGATCTACCAGCAAGGTACTACAACCCGCCTTTGCAGAGGCTACAGCCAGATTTACGGCAGTGGTGGTCTTTCCCACGCCTCCTTTCTGGTTCGCCACACAAAAAATCCTCGCCACCGATTCACCTCCTGCGTATCGGCTTGCCCTAGAAGTCCAAGTTCACGGTTGGATTCTACCGAAATGGGCCGATCGAGGAGAATGTCAGTTTGGAAGAATGACAGATTGCAAGGGTCGGGCAGGTTTCACGGGAAACGATAGCGTTAATTGGGTAAAATGTTCCACGCGAAACGCTTTCAAATACCCAACCCTATTCAAGTCGATGAAATACTAGTCCGCTGAGTAACTTGGGATAGAAGTAAGTACTCTTGGCTGGCATTCGTTCTTGGTGAAGGCTGACTGCCTGGATATGTTCTATGGTCGCGGGCATGACCAAGGCTGCTAAAGGATAATGCAGGTTACCCTCCAACTCTCCCCGCAACCCTTGCTCTACTTCCTCGACCAAATGCACGTAGGTAGGCGTTGGCGAGTTATTTAGGCCGAGCAAATCCTGAATGATGAGGCGGTGCAGTATCGCCACACCTAGACCTCGCCATGCTTCACTTTGTTCGCTGGCGATGACAGCCATTCTGGCAATCGCCTCTGGTTTGGCAGTAAGGGTGATCCATTTCTTGTCCTTGGCGGTATAAAGAGCCAACATCAGTTGGTCGTCTACCTCCATGATCTCCTGCCACACTGCCGTTGCAGCCTCTGGACCGTGCCCCGTTATTTCACAATCAAAGCACTCGCCAAGTTTTTGAATCACCTCATCGCTGGTCCACTCGGGAACGCCGGAGAAGAGACGATGTGTTGGCAGAACCAATAGCCCTGGATCCTCCATACTCACGAGCATCGTAAGCACGAAGTTAGCAGGATGCTCGGGAGTTAGTACACCAGCCGCGGCCAGCTCATCTCGATAATTGCATGCCGTCTCATAGCGATGATGGCCATCGGCGACGAACATGGGAAGATTGCTGACGGCAGAGGAAACCTCACCGATAACCTCCGGATCGAACACTGGCCAAATACGGTGAATCACTCCCAGATGGTCAACCGCTTCCAGAGGCCGGTCAGCTGCAACATGACGTTCTAAAATCTCTTGGACGAAATTATCTGCGTCTGGATAAAGCCCAAATATTTGGCTTAAATTCGTGCGCGTAGCCCGAGTCAGTTTTAGGCGATCATCTTTCGCTTTAGCATGCGTTTGCTCGTGGGGATAAACATTTCCTTCACCGAACCGTTGCAGACGAACCCGCGCCATAAAACCTCGGCGAATGTAAGTCATTCCCTCGTAGGTAAATTCCTGGTGGTATACATAGAGGGCTGGATCTGCCTCTTGCTCCAAAATCCCGTCGCGGATCCAAGATCGTAATGTCTTGGCTGCTCGGTCATAAATTTCATCCGGAGTCGTATCGCTCGCTTCGCGACGATTGAGCTCCAAGCGTATTACGTTACAAGGATGTTTCTGATAGAGCTCTTCTTGCAACTCACTGTCGATGACATCGTACGGGGGCGCGATCACGTCACTTAACGATCCAACCCGCGCAAGGTTGTATCTCAATCCACGAAATGCTTGTACCTCTGGCATCAGTATTACCCCTGACGATTTATTGGAGCTTGGTTTTTTGTCAGTAAAAAACCAGGCACTATTCTCACTAAAAATCTACTTCCCGCGGCAACAAGGACTGCCCGCGTCGTGCCTTACTCGACTGATAACTTGTACATCCAGATTACTCAAAGACGCAGCAGTACAAGTCGATCTTGATGATGTGTTATGCTTGACTGCTACGCGATGCTTGCACGAAGGCATGCATCTTCACATAATCTTTCACGCCAACTTGGGATTCGACTCCGCTAGCGGTATCAACCCCAAACGGTCGCACCGCGGCAATGGCTGAGGAGACATTCAGTGCGTTGAGCCCACCGGCCAAGATCAAAGGTTTACCAGCCAGGACCGTCGGTCTTGGAACCAGACTCTTCCAATCCGCTACAGCCCCACTGCCACCGCGCACCCCCGGCACTGCCGCGTCCACCAGAAAGGCAGCTAAGCGATCCCCCAGCCATTGATGCCAATTCAAAATATCAGCGATTCTTTCCCCCTCCGCGTTCCAACGTATCGCTTTAATTAGAGGAACGTGGTGAAAATCACGCCAATCTTCAGCGAGCTCTTCACCATGCAATTGGACATAATCCAAGGGGATGCGGTCTAACACCTGTTCAACATAAGCAGACGTTGGATTTACAAACACTCCAACCAACGTTGGTAATTCAGAGACCTCAGCGATGATTTTCTGCGATTCTTCGATGGAAATGCATCGAGGACTTTCCGCCGCAAAGTTCAACCCGATCGCTTCCACACCTGCGCGCACCGCATCGCGAATATCCGCGCTTGTCTTGAAGCCGCAAACTTTGGTACGAAACAACTTTGGCATTCCCTGATTCTCCCCCAGACCAACAACCACTCACATAAGTACAGCACTTAGCGACGCCAGAAAACTTGACGATTCCGCTCAATTAATGACGATGTTAACCGGAGTGTTTGCTGGACAAGGAAGTCCCTAAGGTGAAAGTCACGATGACAGTAACGCCCCAACACTCCACAACCACCAAACTTCGCAGCTACAACCTAGTTTGGTTCATTGCCCTTTGTGCTCTCTTAGGAGCATTGTGGTCATTGAATCTAGTACCGCAAGGGTCGTTGAGATTTCATTTGCGAACCACCGTCGTCGTTAGCTCGGGACGCCTGTACACCCTTCAGTCCCGAATACATTCAGCCAAGGGCTGGGCAATAACAAATGGCGGAGAAGCCCAGGCAGATCAATCTTGTCTGGCAGTAAACATTCTTCAGCAGAAGGCAATCCGTCAAGCGAACGATCAACCTGGCCTTAAACTTCGCTCGCCCGAATCCCTCCCTAATCTACATTTGGTGGAACTGCATACCATCTGGCCACGCCAAGTCACCCACGAAACCGTTAAGGCTTGGTTAGAGCAACTGACTAAACCGACCAAAGCAGACTACCAGGAGTCGAAATTGGCGCGACAAATTCGATGGCTAGAGTATCGCGCCCAGTTGGCAAAGCAGTACCAAAAAAATGATATATCCAGAACGCAATTGTTAGCAGCGAACGAAGTAGGTGATACGTTGTCGGCCGTTGCGTTTGCCAATCATTCTCAGGACACTTCATCATCGAGTCCTGAGGTGACAACAGCCAACAATCAGATATCCGCTAATAGTGTAGAGTCGTTGGAGCAAGAAATTGCGGCTCTTAGAAAACAAATGGAAGTTGAAGAGCAAAAGAGGATTGGAACCTTATCCTTTTCGACAATTTCTGATTGGCAGCCATTCGTTTCATCACAACCCCTGATGATCCCGCTATTGGGACTCTTTTTGGGCACACTGTGTGGAATCATGTTGGCAATTCTTGTCCGTACTCGAAACATGAAGAGATTGGCATACGCCAATCATTTTCATTCTCTTCTAAAAGAGAACAACATCCCGTTGTATGTTATCTCCCGACAGCCAAACTATGATGACGGATGTGCCCCTAAGTCTTTGCTCCAACGCTCCCGTATAACTGAATCTCTAAGTCGTGTTGATTGGTGGATTACCGGCTGCGAATGGAGTCTTTTATGTTGGGGAACCATTGCAGCTTGCCGATTTGTCATCGATCCGATGTGGAGATCGCTAATTGTTTCGCAACCTCTAGCTGCACTAGCACGGCTGTTTATCGCAATCTACTGATAATTTGTAACGAAAGACAAAAATTCAACGGCCGCTTGGTCAATGGAGCTTAAGAGCGCAGAAGCTTTTGTCCGATTGAACTCTCAAAGATTTCATCGGTTGCTTCGAAGGGTTTATGACCATGTACGAGTCGTTTTACGGTTTTCATCGTCGGCCGTTTGCATCTGTACCAGACCTTTCCTCCTACTTTGTCTCTCGTAACGAAGAACAGATAAGAACAACCGTATCTCGAGTACTTCGCCGAGCGGAGGGACCTGCTATCATTTTGGGTGGCACCGGTTTCGGCAAAACGTCTACAGCTTTGCAACTCGCACACAACATCGCTCGAGACTTACAGGTCGTTTTCTTGCAGGGGGCTCAACTTTGCAGTCGTCGAGCCTTATTACAAAGCATACTTGCTAAACTAAACCTACCGTATCGTGATTTGGGTGAAGGGGAATTGCGATTAAATCTCTATGAGTATCTCCAACCCAATCCCAAAACCCCTTGGCAACCTTTGGCGTTAATTGTTGACGAAGCTGATACGTTACCCATAAAACTTCTGGAAGAATTACGGGCGATAAGCAACATCGTGGTTAACGGTGATGCTCGGGCACGAATCGTCTTAGTTGGCAGTATGCGTTTGGAACATACGCTGGCCAATCCTCAGCTTGAAGCTCTCAACCAGCGACTGGCCGTACGCTGCTATCTAACCTCGTGGAACGCAGAAGAAGTAGCTCAAGAAATACGCTTCCAAATTCAGGTTGCTGGCGGTAAACCCGAGTCAATCTGCACGTCAGAGGCTACCCATGCAGCCTACAGAGCCACCGAAGGGATTCCGAGATTGGTTCATCAATTGCTCGATCATGCCCTCCTCCTCGGGTACAACTACGGTCAGAAACCCATCTCGGCATCATTGATTGAAGAAGCTTGGGCAGATCTACAACAACTTCCTTCCCCATGGTCGGAACGAAATGAGCCAATCTCAACTGCTCCAACGTCGACCATAGAATTCGGTTCGCTTGACGATGGGACCGTGTTTGAACTGGAAGAGGATTTCTCAGCTTCAACCACTCCCAAAACGCCAAGCTCCCGCAACGATCAACCTATTGTTAACAAAAATACCTCGCCAAGTTCCGTATTGCAGAATGCCCCGCTAAACACTTCGCCAAAGGCGATTCGAGTCCCAACAACCCCGATTACCGGTCGCAATATATTTGGGGATGACTTTACGGAAGAGATCACGATTACCACGCTCGCTCCTACCACCACCAAACCGACTATCGAGCTTGCGTCGACTTTTGACAATACACCCAATAATGCCGACCTGTTTGCGAACTGGCTCGAGTTAGCGGATGCGTTTCAAGATGAGCCTCGTAACGTCAATCCTGTTACGGTAACTAACTCGATTTTTCCTGCCAGCGAAATCGAAGAAGAACTCCAAGATGCGATTGGATCATTGAACTATTCAGCCATGACAGCTGAGTTCAATCTACCATCCATTCATCGCCTCCACGAGATTGCTGAACACTCTCATTTCGATGAGCTTTACAACGACACAGCAGGCATCAATTCGATTGGCGATGATCGTGACATTCTCATCATCGAAGACGACATCTCGACAAGCCGTAAGGCTACTGAGAATGGTGCGCATAGCCGTGTAGGCCGCCCTCATACACGACTATTTAGCCAACTAAAGCAGTAAGTGGTACAAGTCACCTGCATAGCGATAGGAAGAATCAATGGTCGGCAATGTGTCTTCGCGTCTTAATTCGCTTCGTTCCAGGACACTTAGCCCATCTGACAATTTGGCCTCTGAGAATGAGTTCCGGTTAACTCCTCAGTCTCCACTGAAAGCTACTCGATCGGAACACCTGCATTGGCTGCAGGAACTAACACGTTCGAACAATGGGGCCCCCTGCCCTACTGTTGGATTCGTAAGATGTGATCGATGGTCTGCCGACTTGGAAGCAAGCTTTGTCTACTTACAGCAGCTTGTAGTCTCAGGAACGGTGTCTAAACGCGTTACTGCCGTTATTCCTTGGCGATTGTCCACTCCGTCTCAA
>JAUMAI010000202.1:6294-17853 GCA_032116775.1 Pirellula sp.
CAATTGGTACTATCATTCGACCTGGTCGCTGACGAGTTCGACGCAACACTTGTAAGTCGAGTTCTGCGAGAAATCCCGCTTTGGAGACGCCAAAGCGATTTAGTCTTTCTCGAACTCGGTTTGCTTGGTAGCCCAGCAGCCAGAGCACTAGCACCATGGTGTAATCGCATATTTCTCTATTCGCCAGAGAAGAGTTTGCCCAAGGCGAAAATGGTAAGCAAAATGCTCAAAACTTGGCTGGCTGAGGGCCTAAGTTTGAATGGTGCTATTCAAGTCGGTTAACTCTGCGGTTCAGCAAAACCAATTAGGTTAACAACGCCCTTTGATCATCCATGCTTTTAAAGCATTTTGTTTGCCCACATCTAATAGCCTCGTCCTATCGGACAATTTATAATCGAGCCTGCGTATAAGGCATCTCTAAGCTATTACGTTACGCCAGTTTCTTGTCGAAGCAATCGGCGTTGCTCAACATGCTGAACCAGATCCGAAGGTACCTTCAAGCAGTGGCATTTCCATGTCTCCCGAATTCTTAGGTCCGTATAAGATTGAGAGATTAATCGGGCAAGGTGGTATGGGAGCGGTCTACAAGGCCAGCCATGCCAAGACCGGACAAATCGTAGCGGTGAAAATCATTTCACATAGCGTTGGAGACCAATCACGCTTTCGCCGCAGATTTCAAGCGGAAATCGACACCCTCAAACGCCTAAAACATCAGAACATTGCGCAGCTAATTGGCTATGGCGAAGAACAGGGGCAATTGTTTTACTCCATGGAATACGTTGAAGGTCAAACACTTCATGATTGCCTAAAAACAAATGGCCCCATGCCCTGGGACAGTGTTCTGCAGATCGGCATAGAAATCTGTTCGGCTCTGAAGCATGCCCATGACTTTGGAATCATCCATCGTGATCTCAAACCAGCCAATATTCTTATCAATGAAGCTGGTGGTTCCAAACTTGTAGATTTCGGAATCGCTAAATTATTCGGTGCCGCAGAAATGACGGTTGCTGGATCTATTGTCGGTACGGCAGACTATATGTCACCTGAGCAAGCCGAAGGCAAGACGGCGACTTTGAGAAGTGATCTCTACAGTTTAGGCAGCATCCTCTATGCCGCTTTATCCGGAAAGGCACCGTTCGCGGGCAAGAGCGTACCCGAAACTCTCTACGCACTTAAATTTACCGACCCAATACCTATCAGGCGTATTGCCAAAGATACGCCGATTGAATTAGCTGAATTGGTTGAGCAGCTATTGGCTAAAGATCCGGGCCATCGCCCCCCTACCGCATTGGTTGTGGGTAACAGAATGAAAGCGATGAAGCAGGGATTAAAAAAGAAAAGCGAGACGCAGGCGGGAAATGAAATTGCAACTCATGAAACGCATACGAGTTTAGATCTCAACGATTTCCATGAACGCTTGATCGATGTACCGACTGGTACCTCAGATCGCTTAACCCTCAACGCCGCCAATCTACCGCCATCGCAACTTACCGATCCAACATTATTAGCTCGACCTCAAACTAATCCCGATCTCGCGATGGAAGGCTCTGCTCACCTTTCAGATTTTCAATCATTATCTGCTGAAGTTGATTCTTCCAATACCATGGGAGGCACTCACTTCACCGTGGTGGAACACGAGAAAGTTGGAAAAGCAACTCCTTCGGAAACGACCTTTTTAGAAACAGACCCTAAGAGCAACCTGATCTCAATTATTCTAATTGTTGGCGCTCTTGCAGCTTGTATGCTGGGCGTAATATACGCCTTTCTTCCGCCGACAGCCGATGGCGTCTACCGAGAGCTTTCGCCTGCAATCGAGTCGCGAGATTCCAATGAGCTCTCCCAATCCTATGATAAACTCGTCTATTTCCTAGAGCGTTTTCCAAGTGACGAGCGAGCTGAGATAGTAAAAGCGGCCAAGAGCGAAGTTGAAGCCTTTCGATTACTGAAAAAACTAGATAACACTAATAGGCTCAACAATCTTTCATCTAATACTGTTTTAGATTTTACTGTAGCCAATGTCATCAAGATGTCGGAGAGTGATCCGGAATCTGCATTCAATAAACTAAAATTGATCCTAAACATCTATGAGGCTTCCGCTGAACTGAGTGCAGCCAAGCAACAACAGCTAGAGGCCTTGCGACTACTCAGTTCGAAGCTTGAAAAACAGATCGCAGATCGAGAAAGCGTATTCCAAAAGGAATTGCTGGAGCTTGTTCTAGCTCAAGAACAAAAACTCAAGGGGGAAAACAAAATGCGGTTTATGCGCGGCATTGTCGAACTCTACCAAGGTGATAAGTGGGCCGCCCCTGCTGTTGAGTACGCTCAAAAAGTGATATCTGCAGAGAGTCGATAGTATTCGAAATGCATTTTGCTGAATCTGATATGACATCAGTAAGCTACGGATTATCAAGGCTTTGAGGCTTCCTGTGTTGCCTCCGCTTTCTGCTCGACTCCTGAACTCGGCGGCGCAGCCGAAGAAGTCGTAGCCGAAGAAGTCGCGGCTGTTGCCCCTCCAGGCGTCGCTTGCGCGTTAGGCGTGGCCTGTCCACCAGCCGTTGTTGCCGTACCACCGGATTCGGTCGCTGTCGCTGCGACAGTGGAACTGTTGCTTGATGTAGCAATGGACTTGGGGCTGTCAGCAGATGGTAATTCTCTCGCATAAACCCATTCACTCTGATATTCAACCAACGGGTTGTCATCAGGAGTAAATGGTTCGTTGGCTCGAGGACGTCTTCCCTTGGACCGGAGGCGGGCCATCTCCTCAGGATTCTTGATCGTTCCACGCCGAAATGGCCCAACACCTAGGACCCAAGTATCTAAGGCGTTGCTCTCAGACTGAATGGTGCCGGACTGCCATACCGGTTCGAGTGTGACTCGGTCGTAGGCGAACACAGCAATCTTGGCAGCAGCCGTCTTTTGATCCTTTTTAGCCAGAGCAATTTCGGGGACCGTGGGAACCTGCGGGGCATTGGGGAGTGCAGTTGCGGCTCGACTCAGGAAATTATTCTCAGGAACACCGTAGATAATCATCTGACCATCCGTTCCAAGGGCTCCCAATCGAACTTCAGCGACAATGTCCGCCTCATCCCGATTCTGCGCAAGTAAACAGCCAGCAGCAAACATTTGTTGTCGCAAGGAGCTAATCACGTAATCCGTATTGATCAATTGCTGCGGATTACGGTTTGGCACAACGAAGGCAGTATCAAGAAACACCTTGCTGCCAGCGAGGGGGCGAAAGTCGAATTCTGCTACGGTCCTATCCACCGCATCCGACATCAATAATTGCTCGGTTGCGACGATTGCTTTTGTTGAACTACAGGCGCATGACATTAATACACTGACGATCAGCAATAGATACCGACAAATCGACAGCTGTAAAAATATCTTTTCCGAAGTTGCTAATTCAACAACACTTCTCACTCGTTATCGATTCCTTTGTCTAGTTGTCTGATGGGACTGACAAAGCCATCCAACATAACGGTCAGCCTGATGGGGATTCCTAAGTGTGCAAGATGTCGCAGCCATTAATTGCCACCGAGCATACCGAGGGACAAATCCGGTTGACCATTTTTCCAATATTTGCGGGTTATTTCCAAGGATGCGGCATGCAACAGGGAGTTGCTGGCAAGACAACTAGTACGGTCCATCGGTAACGACTCTCCTTCACACGTTGTCACTTTTCCCCCAGCCTCTTCTACGAAAAGTCGTCCCGCGGCGAAATCCCAGGGATGCAACTGGTACTCGAAATAAGCACCATACCTACCTAAACCGACTTGGCATAAATCAAGCGATGCGGTCCCGAAGCGACGAACACCATGAATATTTTCTCGGAAGAAATCGCGGATTGCTAACAGCGTAGCTTCCATCATCTTGCCACGATCATAATAAAATCCGATGCCTATCATCGCTTTCAACAAATGCGTTTCATCGGAAACTTTGGCTTTTCGTCCACGATACCATGCACCTTGGCCACGCACAGCAAAGAACCAGTCGGAGGTGATTGGATTAACAATGACACCCACTTCGGCGATACCTTGGTGATAATAACCAATGGATACGGCGAAATGCGGGATTTTATGTGCGAAATTATTGGGACCATCAAGTGGATCTACGACCCATAAATCTCGCGAGTCCGCAGCCCCTTGATACTCTTCTTCTCCTAAGATAGCGTGATCAGGAAAATATGTTTTGATTACCTCCCCAATCTTCTTTTCTGCCTGCACATCGGCATCTGTTACCAAATTGAAGGTATCTTTAAACCGAATCTCGGTCCCACGATCGAAAAAGTCAGCCACGATCAATGCTCCCGCATAAGCCGCCTCAACAGCAGCTTTCAATTGCGGGTGGTTAAGTGCGGCTGGAATGTCTGGAGGCAATACAGTAGTAACGTGCGACATAGTAAGTGAATTGCAGATCTTTTTTTAGTATTATTTCGTCTCTATGTGCCCTGTAGCGAATTCACGTTGGTTTGGCAAGAGAAAACAGGATCACCCAGACTCTCGCTACCTTCTAAAAAACCAACGATTATTTGATAGATTTCTATAAATCGGTAATGCTTTGAAGCAGCATTCTTGGTACCGACTCCACTTGGTGAATAAGGACCCCTCAGTTGCAACTCCCACGCTAGCTCGAGACGCGAAGACAAATGCCGCAATCAATCGCTAAATTTGCCGGCTCTTGGTTCGTCAAAGCGGGAGTACCCACCCTGGCCTTGGCAGGCTTTGCTACATTTTTTACGTCGCTGACCGCTGAAAAATCACAACCAACTTCGACGTCTAATTCTCAAATTGCGATCCCGGCAAATTCAGAAACTCAATCCCCTGAAGAAACGAATGAGCTTCCAGAGAATTCGTCCGTTGCTCGAAAGCTAGCAAACCCAGACCTGGCATCGAGGAACGAGAAACTCCAACCTTTCCTTGCCGAAAATACTCCAGATTCACAAGCAAGTCCGCCAGTCTTAAGCTCCACCCCAAGCTCGCCCCAAAACACTAAAAATGGCGTTAAAGTCGTCACTGTTTTTTATGCCACCGATCGAGCATCGAGTGACATACGCTCTCAAATTCCTTGGGTTAGAGGAGTGATACCTCTTTCGATAGCAATTGTTGCCATGTTCGGCATCATTGGACTCGCACCTGGCATGACACAGCGATGGTGGCCTGTAGTCGCGTTATTGGGTGTGGTTGTAGTTAGCTTTCTCGGGCATTCACTGTGGATCAGAACCGCATCCCTCTACCGAATGAGCGCTCGCTATGGTGCGATTTTCGGAAGCGATCGATTCCAAGCCCCTAAAAAATCCTATCCGTTACAACTTGGTTATTGTGATGTCTCCATACCACCTACTCATGCGAAGGGTAAACTCGAAACTCCACGCTGGTCACGTATGGAGTGGAGACTCGACGAATCCAAGCATGTCATCCTCCAAACGATCAAACCAGCTAAAGAGGATGAATATTTTAAAAGGCTCTCTGATCGACTCAATTCCAACCCAAAAAATGAAATTCTAGTTTTCATTCATGGTTACAACGTTAGTTTTGCGGATGCGGTTCGTCGCACTGCCCAATTGCACCATGACTTGGATTTCCCTGGAACTCCGATCTGTTACAGTTGGCCGAGCGTCGGGCTGATGTCTGGTTACACCAAGGATGAAGCATCTGTAGGCTGGTCCGTCGCTCATTTAGAGAAATTCATCAGCGATATAAAAAACAGAACCAACGCTTCCAAGGTTCATCTAATTGCCCACAGCATGGGAAATCGTGCCTTGGTCGGCGCTTTGGAACGTTTGATCCTAAAAGATTCATCCGCTTCTAAGTGGCTGGGACAAATCGTGATGGCTGCGCCTGATATTGATAGTGGCGAACTGGCTAATCGATACCTCCCAACGATCGTTCCCAGCGTTCAACGTGTCACATTATATACTTCTAAGAATGACAAGGCTCTGCTGGCTTCCACTGCCCTGCATGGCGCTAGACGAGCAGGTCTCGATGACGCTAGTCGCCTGATTTTTTCGGGCGTTGAAACCATTGATGTTTCCTCCATCAATACTGGCCTACTCGGACATTCTTACTACGGCGAACATCCTGATCTTATCAAAGATTTGCGGGCACTTGTCGAACTGAACCGTCCTGCCGAAATGAGAGATTGGCTGCGTCCGGTCCAAGTCTCAGATAATGAAGAATATTGGATTTTCCAACGTCCACGTGTCGCTCATCAATCACAGCCCAACGTCTCATCAGGCAGATAATACGAACGCTGGGTTGATAGTCCACCGCTGCTCAGATGCAACTACCGAGCAAACTCCCTGAACCAAAAGCAAAAAGGGTCACCACTCTATTTGTCGAGCGGCAACCCCTTGAAGTTTCGGACGCAAATCGATATCGATATCGCCTTGAACTATTTTGGACCGTAAGCTTCGGTGAAGACTTTGAATTGCTCTTGCGCGGTTGAATTCTTTTCCGCAAGTTGATCGAACTCAGCCTGCACCTTAGCCATAGCTTCTTCCATTTGCTTCAACGCCGTTTCTGATTCCGTCTTAGTAACGGTCTTCTCTTCCATTTGTTTCTTTATTGCTTCCATTTGCTTTTGCATTTCTGCAAGAGCGTTAGCGATTTCGGTGACTTTAGCCATCGTGCCATCGCGCTGAGCCTTAGTGTCATTTACTATTTTCTCAGCAGCACCGGTTTGCTGAGCTAGTGCTTCTGCTTCAGCCTTCAGTCTTGTAGCGGTGTTTTCAAAATTTGCCAGAGCCGCTTGAGCTTTATCAAGTTGAGCTTTCGCTGCCGCTAACTTTGCTTGTGCAGCGTCGTGAGCAGCTTGAGCCTTCGTACGTTGCTCGACCATTGCAGGCAGCTCTTTCTTCAAGGCTTCCACTGCAGCAACAGCAGCTACACGTTTTACTTCTTGAGCTTTTTCCTCTGCTTGCAATGGACCGATTTTTGCAACGAGTGCTTCCTGTTCTGGCTTCAGCGTGGCTAACAGTGCTTCAACTTCTTTCACTTTTTGTTCAGCCGGGGTCAGCAGCCCTTGCAAAGTTTGCTTTGCAGTCTCGTCAGTTGCCGCGGCAAGTTTACCGCTGATATCGGTGTAGACTTGTTTGGCTGTTTCCATAACCGTATTTGATTCTTTTACCTTAGCTTCGGTTGCAACAAGCATTTCATTGAGTGGCTTAAGCTCAGCTTGTTTCTTGGCAACCTCTTCTGCTGCAGCCTTCGCAGCAGCTTCTTGGGTTGTTAACTCGGTTTCTTTAGTCGCCACCTTAGTTGCCAAGTCTTGATACGCCGCTGCGAGTGGAGCAGCTTCGGCATTTGCTGCATCAAAAGCAGCTTGGCGTTGTTGAGCTACAATCGATAATGGTTGTGGGTTGGCCGCTATTGCCAAACTCTTGGTGGGATCCTCTACGCTCCATACTGAAACATTGCCGTTCCAATCACCACCAACCGCTTTCGCTGGATCTGCTGTCAGAGCAACTTCCAGAACAGCCTCCGACATCGCAGGCATATTCTTGATTGGATCGCCGTTTGGATTCCAGACCTTTACCAAGCGATCTCGGCCACCGGTAACAATGTTTCCGTTCTGAGCAAAAGCGATCGAAGTGGTTCCACCACCATGAGCATTAATCTGTTTGATCTGTTTGCCTTCGTTCATTTCCCAAAGGCGAACAGTTCCATCGAGACTAGCACTGGCCAGGACATTCCCATCCGGTCTCCAAGCAAGTTGCCGAATCTCACCTCGATGCCCGAGCAAATCCATGTAAAGGCGCCCGGTATCCGCTTCCCAAACAATTAATCCATTGCTGCGGTCGCCGGAGGCGAGAAGCACACCATCTGGACTAAAGCGAACTGCATAAATCCAGTCTGTGTGCTTTTTGACTTCCCACATCAATTCCCCGGTAGCTGTTGAGTACACTCGAACCATCTTCTGCGGTCCAGCAACTGCAATCTTGCTATTATCTTCGCTCAAGTCGGCCGACAAAATGATGTCTAGTTCGTCACCCACTTTCGCGACTCGATTGCCCGTCGTCACGTCATATAAAACAGCGCATCCGCTGTGACTATGTCGCCCTCCACCCACTAGAACCAGACGTCCATCGCGGCTGAAGCTGATCGATTGAGGCTCACCTTCAGGGAAAGGTAGAATCCCCAACAACTCCCCAGTTTCAGTGTGATAAAGCGACACTTGCTTTTGCCCACCCACGGCAATCAACGGCGACCATGGACTAGCAGCAATAGCGGCGATCGCAGAGGCTCTTGAAGAAGGGACAACAGGCTGCAGCAATAAGTTCTGTGGCATTGGCAATTCACCTTCTGGCTTACCGAGCGAGAAAGTGGAAATTGCCACGTTGTTCATCTTCTTCTTGGCCGTAGAGCCAGAGTTCTCGAGCATTCCGCCAAGAATCCACTGCTTCAGTAAATTCAGCTTAGGCTCAGCGATTCGCTCTTGATTGGGCGGCATGAAGGGCTGTCCAACGTGAGCAGTTAGCTCCCACAATCGAGAGCTATCAATGTCACCTTCAGCAACAATCTCTCCTCCCGAACCACCTTCCATCGTAGCTGCAAAGGTATCAAGAGCTAAACCACCTTTCTTGTCATTGCTGTTGTGGCAAGACAAGCAGTGTTCTCGAAAGATCGGCTTGATATGATCTTCAAAATTGATCTTGGCTGCCGCCTCCTGGGCTTTAACAGAAGCTTGCAAGCACAGTGCAGAGGCAACGATTCCGAACAAAAATGAGATGCGTTTCATCGTCTTATATCTTCAGCAAACGATTAGTGATTGAATATGAATTCTCGACTGTTCAGGATGACCCAGAACACGTCTTCCAAACCCTGAACAGGGTTCGGAGCGGCAGCTACAAGCTTTGTTAACGAATCGATCTCTGCCTGTGACGGCTTGCGAGACAAGCATCGCACAAAGATTCTCTCAATGATCTGATTATCATTAAGCCCCTGTTCCTTTAACTGCTGAACCAGTTTTCCTTGTTGAATTTTCCCGTTGGTAGCATCCCCATTTATCAAATGTAACGCTTGCGAGAGCGATGGATCCGTCGAAGCTTCTGCCGCACAAACCGTCGCACGCTGGGAGCGACCAAAGGTATTGAGGACGTAGGTTGAAGTTGCCCCGTTAGCAATTTGGACTGCCCGGGCACCCAAAGGCAAACCTCGGAACTTATCTTGCTTTTGGGTCACCTGGCTGATGCAGTCAAGAACCTGTTCAGCGGGAACTCGACGAGCCAAGGCATGCGAAAAATTACGCTCGTCTTGCTTGTTGGTTTCATTGGGCAGGGTTGAACGCTGGTAGGCGTTAGAGTTACAAATATCGCGAACCAATTGCTTGAAGTCGTATTTGTATTCCACGAACTTTTTACCCAATGTTTCGAGCAACTCTGGATTGCTCGCAGGATTGCTGACTCGGAAATCGTCTACCGGCTCGACAATACCAACTCCCATGAAGTGGGCCCAAACACGATTTGCTACGCTGGTTGCGAAGAATGGATTCTCTGAACTAGTGAGCCATTCGGCCAACGCTACACGACGATCTCGACCTGCCAGTTCAGGAGTTGTACCACCAAGGAACTTGGGAGGCATTTGCCGACCACCGACGGGATGAGCAATTTCTCCTCCGCCTGAGTTGAACACGATCACTTCTCGATAGTCTTCACCCGTCTTACGTCCAATCTGTGAAAAGAACGCGGCAAAGCCATAATAATCATCCATGGTCCAGCGATCGAAGGGATGGTTATGGCACTGGGCGCACTGCGTGCGAATTCCCATAAAGACCTGTGCCACGTTTTCTGACGTCTTCAGTGTGTCGCGTTCAATCTGATAGAAGTTGGTCGCTGGCGTTTCGAATACACCACCACTACTTCCCAACAAGTCACGGACGATTTGATCGAGCGGTACGTTATTGGCAATTTGATTTGTCAACCAACTGCTATAAAGAAATGCCGACTTCTCGCTGACTTCGTTGGTGGTCTTGATCATGAGCAACTCGGCCCACTTCATCGCCCAGATTTCGCTGAATTCTTTGCGATCAAGTAGCGTGTTGATCAATTTCGCACGCTTATCGGCTGAGGTATCAGCCATGAACTGCTCATACTCCGACTCGCTTGGCAACATGCCAGTGATGTCGATCGTTGCTCGACGCAAAAATTCTTCATCTGTACACAAACCACTCGGGACAACTCGCAACTTCTCAAGTTTTTTACCCACCAATTCATCGACGTAATTGCCAGTGACTTGGGGAGCGGAGTACTGCAGGCCTGCAGGTAGAGCTAACACCTGAGAACCAACGGTGTGGGTATCAAAACGAGCCATCACGAAAGCTTCGCCTCGCACACCAGCCGTTACGTTGCCGGCCGAGTCAATCGCTCCACTGCGTTCGTTGTTGGTGAAGAAAGCAGCCAAATCTGTTACGTCACGTGTCGCCCCGTCACTGTAGGTCGCTACAGCTACCATACGCTGCTTGGCACCTTCACCTTCAAGCACTGCTTGCTTAGGATACAAGTCAAGCCTGGTAACCGTGGGTGGAGCCTGAGGATCCACGACCGCTCCAGCTTCAAGCCAGCTAAGAAGAGTACTGTAGTACTTGCTGTCGACATCCATCTTCTTACCACCCGTGTGCTGCACACCGCCGCTGGCTTTGAGCAACAACAAGCTCTCGCTTGGCACAGCTAAGTTGATACGACGGATACCGATTTCTCGTGTGATGCGGTCATAATCGCCGACTGGATCGAATCCAAAAAGCGACAATCTAAAACCATCTTTACCGCGGGCGGCACCGTGACATGAACCGGTGTTGCAACCGGTTCGTGTGAGCACGGGCATAACGTCTAAGTGAAAACTGATTGGACGAGGAGCGGCTGCTTCGACTACGGCAACTGCAGTTTGTGCCGAAAGACCATTCCAGGTCGCAGTTAAAGTCGTGCTACCATCTGCGGCTGGAGTTAGCTTTGTTCCATCCCATTTGGCAATTGCAGCATCTGCCAAAGCCCATTGAGCTTCAGTCGAGATATCTTTGGTGATGCCATCAGATCGCGTGGCTACTGCAATGACACCTTGATAGGAAGCTGCAGTCTTCAATTGAACTTGAGCTGGATAAACATCAATCTTCTCCCATTTCGCTTCTTGCGCAAAAACGAGATTGGAAGACAAGCTCAAAAATAAGCTGGCCAGCATCCCAGCTATGACCGCTGAGGGGCGACAGTAAAGTGTGAACTTATGCATAACTTTTCAATCCTGCGATTTAATTTTCCTAAGTTTTCGCTGCTTGATTTTTCATTGAAGAGTCTTCTTCGCGAGGGTCACACACAGCGATTGCTGTAAGACTGTTCTCGAACTAGCAGAAGTAACTCGTCTCTAATTGTGCTCTTCAGTTGGCGGACCCAGATGCCTCACAATCCGAAATTGCGAGGCGAGCAGATCTGCCTCTATTCACCTTTGATTACTTGCCACCTTCTTCCGCTGGCTTGCCACCGCGGGCTGCCTCACGTTGTTGACGCAAGACTTCCAAACGGCTCAGGACCTTGGGTGCTGCAGGCGTGGGCATCGGAGCTGGAGCAGCTGCAGG
>JAUMAI010000203.1:0-6367 GCA_032116775.1 Pirellula sp.
CCTACCGAACCCATCAGAACTGGGTCCGAGACTACTCTCCAGAGGCAGTTCGGCGGGCTATGTTGGAGGTGCGGCGCTGGGGGGAAACTAATCTGGCAGACTTCAATCGCAGAATCGAAGACGCCATGAAGCAACTGGAGCCCGACGATACCAAGTCCTGAGAGAGTGAAATGGTAGCGAATTACTTCAGAATTCGAGAAATCCTCGCTTCCAAACAAGTCACTTCTAAACACCTGGACATGAAGCGCTCACCGGATCGCAGGATTCAAAAGAGGCCAAAGACGTTGCTATGAAGAAATCCGGGGACTGTCCCCGGGTTTTTTCCAACTCATAGCCGCCGAGCTGATCACGCAAGTTCGCAAGAGCGTTACCATCGACAGGACGCTCCGCGAAGGAGCCAGCGCCAAGATCCGAGTGATGGTCAAGCGTATCCTCAATAAATACGGCTACCCGCCGGACTTGCAGGAGGAAGCCGTCAGGACGGTTCTGACGCAGGCGGAGCTGCTGTGTGCAGATTGGTCGGATGGGGCGCAATAAATCCACCAGATCCACCAGATCCGTCTGCTATACTGTCGGATCCCAAATCATCCGCCGTTCCTCTTGCACAGATCCACTCCCATGCGCTTGCGCCTCGTCTTGTCGCTGGCTAGCTCCATGCTCCAGAGCACCGGTGCTCTGGAGGCCCAAGACGCTGCGGATTCTAAAGCCAACGCGCTGTTTGAGTCCAAGATCCGGCCACTGCTGGAAAAAACTGCTGGGAATGCCACACAGGCAAAAACGCAAAAGCAGACCTAACCCTATCGCGTGGGGATTGTCCCCGGTTTCTTGCCAAACCTGCTGGCGAAACAAAACATCAATCATCCAAGTGAGGATTCCATGAAAGCAATTGACAGGCCATTCACGAAAATCATCAATGGTACGACGCAGTTTGTGATCCCAGTCTTCCAGCGGGACTATAGTTGGACCGAGACTCAGTGCGAGCAGCTTTGGCACGACTTGCTTTTGATTGCCAAAGACACGACGAGTCGCGGGCACTTCATGGGCTCGGTGGTCTATGTCTCGACCGGTGACACATCCGCAGGTTTCACTCGCTGGCTCTTGATCGACGGTCAGCAGCGCGTAACGACGATGACACTGCTCTTGGCCGCCTTGCGGGACCACATTGTCGAGACAAAATGGAAGGGAACCGACGACAGCCCCACAGCGACTCGCATCGAGGCGTACTTCCTGAAGAATGTCCAGGAGGAAGGCAATCGTCGCCACAAACTGGTACTCCGCCGCCACGATCAAGAGACGCTGCGGGCAATCCTTGATTCCACCGAGTTACCACCGAATCCGTCCGATCGAATTCATGAGAATTACGAGTACTTCCGCGAACAAATCGCGTCAGCCGACCCAGACGATGTCTATCGTGGCCTTGATCGCCTGATTGTCGTCGATGTTACGCTCGATCGCGGCACAGATGACCCGCAGCTCATATTCGAGAGCCTGAACTCCACAGGCATCGACCTCAGCCAGTCGGATCTCATTCGGAACTACATCTTGATGCGACTGCCGGAAAAGCAACAAACGGCACTTTACGATTCCTACTGGAGCAAGCTGGAATCGTTGTTCCGCGGGTCTGACAAGACCTTCGATCCATTCCTGCGTGACTACTTGGCATTCAAAACCAAGGCCAGCAAGCAGGAAAAGGCGGACGAAATCTATCAAGCCTTTCGTCGGAGCTTTGCTGCCCTACAGGAGTCGTGTGGCGGCCTTGAATCTCTATTGGCCGAGATGCTTCGCTTCGGCCGATACCACGCTGCCTTTAGCATTGGCACACCGCTGGTCGCTGAACTGTCAGACGATCTGGCGCGTCTTCGGCGTCTGGTGGACGTACCAGCCATCTTGGTGATGCGGCTGTTCGACTGCCATGATCGCTGCAAGACACTCACAGCGAACCAGTTTCGTCAAGCCATTCACGCCATGGAGAGCTTTGTATTCCGCCGAGCTATCTGCGGCGAACAGACTCGTAGCTACTGGCAGATCTTTGCGAACCTCGCCTATCGGATCGACGAGCAGAAGCCGCTTGAAGACCTGCAAGTTGGACTTGTACGCCAGAGGGACGCCTATCGATTCCCCAGCGACGAAGACTTTCGCCGGGAATTGCTGAGCCGCGACATTTATGGCATGCGAGTCTGTTTTTATCTTCTCGATGCACTCGAAAACCACAATCAAAACGAGCCATCTCCCACCTCGACCTATTCAATCGAGCACATCATGCCTCAAAATGAAAAGCTCCCAGAGAAGTGGCAAACAATGCTGGGCAAGGAATGGAAGAAGATTCAAGCCACCTGGCTGCATCGCCTTGGGAATCTAACACTGACGGGATACAACAGCAGTTACTCCGATCGCCCGTTCGAGGACAAAAAGACGATCGCTGGCGGCTTTAACGAAAGCTCAGTGCGCCTAAACAAATTCGTTCGAGAAAAATTGCAATGGACGCCGACCGAAATGGAGCAGCGTAGCAAATTACTCGCCGACCGAGCGTTGGAGATTTGGCCTGCCCTCGAAGTTGACTCCGCAGCGATCGAACAAGCAAAACAAGCCGAATTGCGCGAACTAGCCGAGCGCCGCGACGTCGCCAAGGTCCCGATGAGTGCGGCTGCCCGCGACCTGTTCGAGCGGCTGCGTCCTAGAGTCCACGAGATCAATCCCGCGATTCTTGAATTGGCCGAAACGAAATCCGTCAGTTACCACGCTCCTGGTTTCTTTCTTGAGGTGCTGCCCAGAAAGCACAAATTGCTTTTGCTGTTGCCGCTGGACCACTCCGAGATCGAGGATCCACACGGCCTCTCGGAAGACGCCACGGAATGGAAATTTCTGTTCTACGCCAAGCACGAAGGCGGCGTCCTGCTCCGAATCAAAGATGAACAAGACATTGAACACGCGATGCCCATAATCCGCCAAGCCTATTCCCTGGCTGCCCCAGCATCGCCTGACGGTCTAGTTGATCGGTGACAAGTCCATGGACCGAATTCTTGTGTGATCAAAGTTCGGCAGCCATTCCTTCGGAGTCTTTTGAAATGAAATCGCCACAGCAAATCATCGTTGAACTTCCTGGTCAAGCCCGTTCCCACAGAGACTCCCTGTTTCGGTTTTTGGCATCCACGACAGGTGAGATTCGGGTTGCTTCAGCATATGTCACAGATAGAGAGTTTCTTCTTGCGGGGAAAGGGCGGAAACGAAAGCTTCTCACTTCTCTAGATCCAATGGATATTGCGTCTGGAGCGACAAGCCTCGAATGCTTAAGAGCGTTGCTGCAATCGTCGGTCGAGATTCGTTTCTCCCCAAGTCATCCTCGTTTGCACGCAAAACTCTACTTGTTTGGAGCGACTGATGCAGTCGTTACTTCGGCAAACATGACGCGAAATGCAATGGAGTTTAACCTAGAAGTTGGCGTCAAAGTTTCTGGAAAGGAAGTGAAAGATCTCAATGACTGGTACGATCATCTTTGGCAAGACGCTGAGCGTTTGGACATTAAAGAACTTACCAGGCTTAGCGGTCAATTAGGTTCGCTTCGTGCCAAATTTTCCAAGCTAAAAGCAGAGGCGTCGAAGCAATTTGACATTCCACGAAAAAAGCGAAAAAGGGTCACGAGCTCTCTTGAAAGAGTATTCAGCGAGAGCAAGAAATTCTACTTTGTGAACACAAATCGTCGTTACGATTACAAAACGGAAACAGGTGGCTATGGAATGGAGGAAAACATGCTTGACCAAGGTCTTGCCGTGGTTTGGGAATCATTCAACTTCTCCTCACACATGTCTTCGGTACAACCTGGCGATGTGATCTTAGCTTTCGCGAAGAAAGTGGGGATCATCGCCGTTGGTGTTGCCAAAAGTAATTGCGAGATACTCGACCATGATTCGGACAAGAGAGTTCGCCCATACAAAGACCACCCATATCCGGAATGGAGAGTGCCGACTCACTGGCTCGTCCGCGTCGATAATGAGGATGCATTACCTTATCGGGAAGCTCCAAACGCCTCTTTTGTTGACGTTTCAGGGGAACAGTATTCAGAGCTAAGGACGTCGGTGAAAGAACACTTTGCAAATTGAGAGCTGAAAACAGACTTGAGCTCTGGGTAATGTTAAACGCAACCGGATGATTTTAGACATCATGCACAAAGAGGAAACCATGAATTTCACCGTTAAGTATAAGAGCAACAAAACGTATGGAACCGGCGATAGCTCGGGCAACTACATCGCATCAGTCACGCGAATTGGACCTGAGGTGGAGGTATCGTTTGATTTCAAGAAGGCACCTCAAGGCAAATCTAATCCGTTGGTCACGGATGCTGCTGTAAAATCATTGACGATCAATTTGTCGGCAACTGAAGCATTGCATCTTGCAGCGTCAATTCTAGCGCAGGCGCATCACCCATCCTTAGCCAATAAAGCCGCTTTTTGGATGCCACCAAAATTTATGCCTGACTTATCCCGTGATATTTGGGAGGATGCTGTTTCGTTAACGCTACGCACATGGGCGAAACGCATGCAGGTCATCAATAAGTCTGAAGCCCATTTAGGAACAATTGAGGTTTCGATCAAATTCAAGGTGAGAAAAAAGGATGGGGAATGGAAGGAAGAGGAACAAAAATTTACAAAGTTGCTTGACTTACTCCCCGACACTGAGAGAGACATTCAAATCGAAATGAAAGATCTTGGTCTGTATGGGAATTCGGTCGAAATACAGCTTGTTAATGCTACCATCGAGCGATTGACTGGTATGCGACCAACAGATTACAAGAAATAGGATTGAGTGGATTCAGCGGATTCTCGTATCGAGACGAATGGGCAAGAGATTCCCCTATAGGAGGTTTTTCAATATGCCGTGCGTATTGCTGTGATAACATCCAAAATTTGAACATGGAATTTTAATGCTTACTATGAATGACCAAAAAAAACGCGAGAAGAAAATAAAAAAGAAACGCGATAAGCTGAGCGATCGCAATCAGTACGCATCCAAAATGGAGAGGCGACGCCGATTCCCGATGGTAGCTGTTGCAAGTATTTTTGAAGGAATGGAGAAGCTGGCAAACGAGATCAGCGATGCAATAAAAGTCTTAATTGATTCAGACAAGATTCCGAGGGAATTGCGTAAGGACTTGGAGCTTATGAAAGCAGGTGAGCTGAAGGTGGACTTCAATCGTTGCAGCGATATGAGCAAAAAATTTGGCCAGGTTCTATATGAGCATATGCAGTTATCGCATCAACAGCTGGATAGAATCACCTGTCGGATTGAGGTTTTAGTTGGAATGCAAAACCATTGGACAATTACTGTCCTCGTCCATGCCTTGATGAAAATTGGGTCACGCCTATTCTGTTCCCCAAAAAAATACCAAGTCGATATAAACGGCAAACCGAGAATCGTCGCGTACAAGTACCACACTCTTGAACAGATTGGCAGTCGAGTGGTTCACGACCCGAACGACTATTGTTCACGCGCGATTTCTTTTGCGATACCTTTCTATACTAAATATTTTGAATTCGCAGAGTTGTCAAACGGTCAACCTTGCGTAAAACTTTGGAACACGTGTGATCCATTGACTTTTCTTGGGCCAGTGCATGGCGAACTCTTGGGTAGTAAGGCATGCGTCACAATGATAAATGGTATCCCGTTCTTTACGATTGACCGGGCGATTTGCTACTACCTACTCGGATACTGCCCTATTCACATCGACGAATCGGAGGAAAAATATGTTTTACTTGATTCGCTTTGGATTCCGGGAATGGATAAAACGCCCGAATGGGCAGCGTACAAGAAAAAATTGAAACCTGACACGGTTGGCTTGGCGAATTTTTCAAAAAACGTAAATGCACATACCTATACTGGACTTGTTCAGAACCGCGACTTGCAATTTATCCGCGAGCTCCATGAGTTTGTCCCACAGGTTCGTATGATAAACGAACCCGTATTCGATTATCCTCATTTGCTCGAGGAATTCGGTCCGAGCATTCCTTGGACACAACTAGCAAACCTAAGTACCGAAGACCGTAATAAATTAGTTAAAAAGACTTTTGGCAAAGAAACAAGAGACAGGCCCAGCACAATCAAGTGACTTGGTCGCAACCTCGTAATTTTGAAAACCCCGGGGACAGTCCCCGAGTTTTTTAGTATGTTGCTCCGAATTCCCTTCCTGTCGCGACAAAGCCCCGGAGTGTCTGATGGTCTGCAACACACGACGAGAGCAAGCGACAACGAAACCACTGAGACAAACAGTAGAACAGAATAAACGATGAATGAGGAAATCACGTCCCAGCTTGTTTGGCTTGAAAAAGGTAGCAGTGACACAGAAGCATTTGTCGGAAACACACTAAGGAAGCTT
>JAUMAI010000204.1:0-2461 GCA_032116775.1 Pirellula sp.
TGACTCGCGTCGAATTGACGGCTGAGGTGGGGCCACCTTGGATCGTGATGTCGCTGGAACTAGCAGCAGCGGGAGTGGCAAAAAGTCCCATCGTTAGCAGAACGGAAATGATGACGGCTAACTTTGACTTCATAGGTCCCACTTTAGGCTTTTTTGGGCCCACTCGCTTGTCGATAGTGAGGGCTAGCGTCGGTGTTCAGGACCTAGACCTCTCTATGCTCGGCTTATGAGTACCTCCTTGTTTGATCCAATTTCGTTTTCAAATCTGATTTTACGCAATCGTCTCTGGGTGAGTCCGATGTGCCAGTACTCGGCAATTGATGGAATACCAAATGCATGGCACCAAGCGCACTATGGAGCCTTTGCCCAAGGCCGGGCCGCACTGATTATGGTGGAGGCGACGGGGGTCGTCCCAGAGGCTCGTATCACCCCTGGTTGCCTAGGTCTGTGGAATGACGAACAGGCACAAGCCTTCAAACCAATCGTTGAGTTTGCCCATCTCAACGGCTCAGCGATCGGTGTTCAGCTGGCCCACGCTGGCCGCAAAGCTTCGGCAGGAATCCCATGGTCAGCGCATCGCGTTTTAGACCAATCTCAGGGCGGCTGGCAAACAGTTGCCCCAAGTCCACTTGCGTATCCAGGTATGAATCAACCTCATGAACTAAATATTCAAGAGATCACTCAACTTACTGATGATTTCGTAGCGGCCACACTTCGTGCACAAGAAATCGGATTCGATGTTATTGAAATTCATGCGGCACATGGATATTTGTTTCATCAGTTCCTGTCTCCACTCAGCAACACTCGCACAGATGATTACGGCCAAAGTTTTGAGAATCGAACCCGCTTCTTGATCGATACTGTCGCTGCTGTGAGCGCGGCGCTTCAGGGTAAAACCACTCTCTTTGTTCGCATCTCAGCGTCAGACTGGACCGAAGGCGGTTGGTCAATTGATGAATCAATTCAGCTTTCCCAAAAACTCAAAACACTCGGCGTTGAACTGATAGATGTTTCGAGTGGAGGAAATGTCCATGGGGCTGCAATTACTGCGGGACCTGGTTTTCAGGTTCCATTTGCAACCGCCATCAAAGCTGCCGGAGTTCCGACCAGTGCAGTAGGGCTGATCGATTCTGCGGAACAGGCGCAGGCCATCATCCAAAACGGTGAAGCAGATGCAGTCATGATCGGTCGAAGTTTTTTGCGTAATCCACATTGGACTTTAGAAGTTGCTGAAGAACTTGGGCTGAGCATTGAGTGGCCACAGCAATATGACCGTGCTCGCAGAAATCCAAAGGGTCAAATAAAGTGATTTCCATCTCACGCGTGACTGCCACCGAGATTCCAGACATCGAAGAACTGGTTCACCAATATCGCGAGTTTTACAAACAGCCTCGAGCTGAAAACACAAAGCAATTCCTAACGGATCGAATAAAAGCCGAAGAAGCAATTGTTTTTGTTGCAAACTACGTTGAAGAGTTAAATGTTCGTGCAGTCGGATTTGCGCTGTGTTATCCAACGTATTCCACGGTTTCGCTCAGTCCAATCTGGCTTTTGAATGATCTTTTTGTGGATGCTCGTTATAGAGGTCATGGAATAGCCAACTCACTCATGGATCGAGTCGAAACTGCCGCTAGGGAATCTGGGGCTACCCGAGTTTTCCTCAGGACTGCTGAAGACAATGTCGCTGCTCAAGCTTTATACGAAAAGCGCGGATGGATCCAGGACGTCACATTCCGTCGATATGACTTGGTCTTTCCGCTTTAAATATCCCTATTCACGGATGCGTGTGATAATTCACGCATGCCCAGAATCGTTGCAGCGTCGATAGCAGAAAACCGCGACTTGCGGCAATCTGCCATTTTGCGTGCCGCAAGCGACATTGCGCGCCAAGAGGGATTATCCGCCGTCACAGTGGGGGCAGTTGCTCAACAAGCTGGACTAGCCCGATCAAGTGTTTATGCATATTTCAATTCTTCTGCGGATCTCATCGCAGACGTGTTAGTTGATGAACTACACGACATGTGCGCCGCACTGACTAATGCACTTGTGGGAACAGAAACTGCTGAAGAAGCAATCCTCTCTTGGGTGCGTGAAAGTCTTGCCTACATCATTGACGGGCGACACGCCTTAGTGCGTTCAACCACTGCTATTGAATTACCTCCAACTCGCAAAGCTGAAATCGGTCAGTTGCATCGACAAATGTTGCTGCCGCTTATTGATGCTTTGAAGCAGGTCGGAGTGGCTGAGCCAATGCGTTCTGCAATGCAGATCTCTGCAATTATCGATGTGTGCGTTCGAAGAATTGAAAGCGGCGGCAACCTCCAAGAGGAGATCACCGCCGCTGAGAATTTCGTTCTAGCCGGAATTGCTGCTAGTTAGTTCTTGGCTTTAATCGCAAAAGACTTGTTGATTACTGTCGAAGTCCATGCGGTACTTGAGGCATAAACCTTGGCAGTGAGCC